>JAPKEI010000109.1 GCA_028872685.1 Verrucomicrobiota bacterium
ACCATCAAGCCGATGGCACAGCGCTTCTGCCCCGTGTACAGCGACACCCGCGTGCATCCCAAGAGCCCGTCCATGGAATACAAAGGCAAAAAAATCTACTTCTCCAAAGAGCGCGCCCTGACCCGCTTCAAGTCAAACCCCGCGAAGTACGAGAAGAACCTCAAGTAGGTTTCCCAACATCTTTACAAGCCCCCGCTAGCGGGGGCTTTTTTTATACCTCCACTACTTGTGTGGAGCGGGTGAACACCAATTTACAAGTGATGGCTTTTTCCGATAAGCCCGTGAGCCTCGCAAGCACACGGCGGTAGAGAGCAAGCTGAGGTTGATGATGCTCTGCCGCGTCGGCGATTGTATCGTCATTCACACGGTCGGTTTTGAAATCAATGATGTGTGCTGTGTCGCCAAACAGCACCACGCGATCGAACACGCCGGAACAGAACTCGCCCTCCAAGACCAGTTCGAAAGCCCGCTCGCGCCACACCGAAGCTTGCTCGATTGGTTTAAACATTTCTGCAATCCTATCCGCCCGCAAACATCGCTCCACTTCGTCCGTGGCATCGGGAAAAAGTTTGCGATGTTGTTCGAGCGTGGCCGCTGTATTTTCATCTTTCCATTCAATGTCTTCAAATATTGCGTGAACCGCACTGCCGAATGAAGCTGCATCCATTCCATGCGAATCAAACAAATTGGTGCCGCTCACTTTCATTCCTCCGTGGGCTGAGGGCCGACGACGCGATAGGCGGGGATGCCTGCGCTCAGCTGCCACAGGTTTGTATTTTGCAATCGGTAACTTTGCTTTTTCTTCCGTCGTCTTCACCCAACCAAAGTCGCCGGCTTCGAACACCACTTTGGCGAACGCAGGTTCATCACCGAACGGCTTGCCGTCGCCAGTAGCCAGGGTTTCACTCAAAAGTTTCGCGTAATTTTGGGACTTGCCTGATGGGGCGGTAGTGATGACGTACAGCCCAAAGCGCGCGCGGGTGAGGGCCACATATAGTTTGCAAAAATTTTCATAACACGCCTCTGAGCGCGCTTCTGTGAGGGCGTCGGACAACACGCCATCTATCTCACAGATGGCCTGCTTGGGCATGTCGAGAATCCATTCAGGCTCACCGTTGTCATTCGCGTGGGTGTGCAGTGCGTCCTTCCGGGTGGCGTCGAGCCGACTGCCCTCAAGGTCGGGCACGAGGGTGATATCGAAAGTAAGCCCCTTCGCCTTGTGGATGGTCATCACTTGGACCACGTTGGCGCCGGAGGCATCGGTGAGTTCCTGCGCGGGCATGAATCTCATGAAGGCATCAATGTCCCGGCTACCGCTCTCGTCGAATTGGCGGGCCAACTCGAGAAACTGTACCGCGCGCCAGTGAGCAAAGTCGTCCAGATCAGAATTCAGTTTCTCAATCCAATGACGCGCAACAAGTTCAAAACCGCGCTGGTGAATGTCGCGCTGCAGAATGCGTAATTCATTTTGCAATTCGTCTGGATCTGCTGACAGATGCTCCGCCAATGGCGTGAGTCGAACATGCCCGGCGCTAAAGCGATCCTTCGGATGCGCCGCGGCGCGAAAGAGCGACAACAATGCGGCACCGAGCGGATTGTCCGCGCCCGGGTTGGTGGCTGACTCTCCCGCCACGGGCATGCCGGGCAGTTCCTTCCGCAGAAAATTTACGACCTCGCGCACGGTCTTGTTGCTCTGCACGAGGATGGCGCATTCGAGTCCGTTGGCGATGGGCTGCAGTCGTTCCAGTAAATGCGCCACCATCGGCCAGCGTTGGGGTTCTCCGTCCACCGTGAGGTACAACGAATGCCCTTTCTCTTTTTTGCGTGGCGCGGCGGGCTCATGTTTGTTCCAGATCGCGCTCCATCGGAGGGCAGCGGTTTTGTTTTCATCAAACTCCCGCAGCACCGCTTCATCACCAAAGACAGTGTTTATGAATTCCAAAATATCTGGGCAAGAACGCCAAGATTCATCAAGCGATGTGGTGATGAACTCATTGTCTGTTCCTTGGTTATATTGCTCCTCCACGCGATCAAACAGGCGCGGGTCGCCGCCGCGCCATTGGTAGAGGGATTGCTTCGGGTCGCCCACGCAGAAAAAGCTGCGTTCGCCGCTGGGGTCCTGCACCACTTCGTCAATGAGATTGGCCATTGCGCGCCACTGAACGCCGCTGGTATCCTGAAACTCATCGAGCAGCCAATGGTCAAACGTGCCGTCTAGTCGGTACTCAAGTTCAAGCTGATCCTCGCGGGACGCCAGCAGCACGGGCAGGTCAGCAAAGGTCAATCGTCCCTGTCGGCGCACCTGTGTGGCGTATAGTTTTTCAAATGCGTCCAGCAATCCGTACACGCCCGCGGTGCGGTCGAGCTTCGCCTCCAGTTCCTCCGCTACGCAATGCTGGAGAATCGAGGCAAGCTTTTGGCTGAAGTCAGCCGTGGTCACGTAGGTTTTTTTGCGAAATTCAAATCCCCATTTTCCTAGCTTCATGCGAGCCAATCCCGCCATCGCCTGCTTGATCAGGGTTGGTGATTTTTTAAAGAGATCTTTCCCGACCGCCCACTGTTGCAGGTGCTCTGCAAGAGCGTCCCAGTTGCGATGCACTTCTTTGGAAAAATCCGCATGTTCCTCTATGTGCGAGCGCCAATCTTCAACCAAATTTTCCAACTCTCCTTTTTGTTTTTTCCATGGGATTCCCGCGGGCCAGATGCGCCTAGAATCGCCCCAGAAATCGGATGACGGCACGCGCATTCGCAGTTCGTGGCAATCCTTTAGGTGCTCCATAAATGAACCGATAAAGTTGCGGCTTTCCATTCCGGCAGTGGCGAGTCGATACGAATCGATGAGGCTATCGCTGTCGGTTTTTCGAGCGGCATTTTCGGCCAGCAAATTCTCAAGCACGGTGAGGCGCGCCTGTTGTTTTTCGAACTCGCTCATCATCTCGAATTCACCGCCCAATCCAAACTCCAGCGAGAAAAGACCGAGCACCCGATGGAAAAAACTGTCGATGGTGGCAAGCGACATTTGACCCATGCCCTCCACCAGAATGCGCAGTGCAGCCCGAAAGTCCGCCGGCTTGGTTTTCGGCAAATCAATTTCGCCAGCCAATCGTTTGGCGACCTCAGCGCTTCCCGATGCCTCGGCCAGCTTGGTGAGGATACTCTCAAAAAATTCGCCAGCCGCCTTGCGCGTGAAGGTAAGCGCAATGATACGCTCGACCGGCTGGCCGCAAATCAGCAGTTTAATAAACCGGTTGGTGAGTTGATAGGTTTTGCCTGTGCCCGCGGAGGCCCGAATCATCAGGTTGGAAACATTTTTCATTCCGTCACCTCCCCGGGATTGAGTGCTGTTATCATCGGTTGGTTGAACAGGATTCCTTCGTAGTCATCGTATTTCAGATTGCCCGCCGGGGGCCAGAAGCGGCCAGAAGCAACATCTGCCACAACGCCCCGTGCACAATCCATCGCAGTTTTCTGCACATCGCTGTCGAAGGGATTCAGCAATTCAACGCCCGTGTTGGCACCCACTGCGGGAATGTTGAAATAGCCCAAACTTGCTTCCGGTCCGAACTCCGTTTCCAACGCCCATGCGTACAAGGGCAGTTGCAGATCAACCCAACGCCGGTGCCCATTCCGATTATTAATTCTAATTTCAATTCTTGCATACTCCGGCACCTCTTCGCCATCGCGTTCCTCATCGAACATCGCCCAATGCGTTTGGGCGGGCGTCTTGGCTGTGTTGGAGGTTTTATAGTCGAGCACCCGAATCGCACCGGTGTCGGCATTGCGCTCGATGCGATCGATGCGCCCCCGGATCAGCAACCCGTCAAGTTTCCGTTCGAACGTCCGCTCACTGCCGATGATCTCCCAGCCATCAGCACGTTCTCCCGCCTGCACTAGCGCTACTTGATAAAGCCGCCGCTCGACGATTTGTTGCTGCACCTGCAATGACAGGGGCGGCGACGCCCCGAAATTCTGCGCAACTTGCCGCTGAAGTTCCCCGTCAAAAAATTTGTGGATCGCATCCGCATCCCGCATTTTCCGGGCCTTCTCGTCTTGCCCGAAGGCATCGAGCACATTGTGCACCAGCGAACCGAACCCCAGCGCGTTGAGCTCGCGTTGCTCGACGTCCAGTGGTTCCATGCGCAGTGCCTGCCGCAGATAAAAACGGTACGGGCAGGCCAAGTAGGTTTTGATGCCCGTGGGACTGAGTTTCTCCACCGGCTTGGGAGCATCCACGCGCAAAGGCCAAGACGCCTTCCACGCGGGCGGCTGCGGGCCGGGCGGCAACTCGGCAAAAAGCCATTCAACGCGCTTGGCCAGCTGCCCGTCAGGACAACGAAACAACAGGCGCGAAGGTTTTAGAGGCTCGCCACTGGCGCGTTGGCGGCCCACGAGAAAATCAACACGACCACCATCCATTCGCGAATTCAGCAGCAGTTCCATCAACCACGCGTCGCGCGCGAAGCGATCGGCATTAGTGCGCAGGCCGAGCCGGACGCGCATGGTGTCCGGCAGAAAACGGTCGCCCCGAATGGACTCGGGCAAATGCCCTTCATTCGTCCCGGCCACGATTAAGTGCGGCGCATCCTCCCAAGCTAATTCCAGCCAACCTTGAATGTCCACCGCCTCTGCGGGCCTTTCGGGAAACACCGCTTCACGCCCAACGGCATCTAGCAATAGCACCAATGCCTCCGCCGCAGCGGGACGTTTGCCCTTACCCAGTGCTGCCTCCCACTCGCCCAGCCGCGCCATGAACAGCCGCGCGGATTCCAAATCCGCCGCGTCCTCCTCTCGTCCCTCGGTGAAATTTCGTTCGCCAAAAGCCGCCTGCAAAAATTCCACGAGTCCCTCGGACAACGGGGTTTTCTCAATCCGCTCCAGAATCATTTCCAACTGTTCCAGTGCCGCGCGCGCGTGGATTCGGTTGCCCATGTGCTCCCCTTCAAAATGCAGTCTTGCGGCCGCACTCAGTCGGCTTGGCAAATGCTCTTCGCGAATTTCATCCAGCCCCTTTTGCATGCGCGTGGGCGAAAAATTTTCCAGCACGCTTCCCGCCCACCCCCACGCATCGGGCATTCGCAGCAGTGCATCGGCGTGGTTGAAGCTCGGTTGCTTAAGCACCGCCTGCAGCGCCTTCAAGAAGGCCACCAACGGCGCGCGACGCAAAGGCCGACCATCGGGATTGAAACAGGGCACCCCAACATCTGCCAACGCGCGCTCAAGACGCGGCGTCACGCCGGGGTCGGCCACGCCCACAGCCACATGACTCGCGCGTTTTTTTCCGTACGCCTTCACTCGCGTAGAAATCTCCGTCGCCTGCGCCGCTTCGTCCAATCGGGAAATCAACTGCCCGTCATCCAGCGGCAACTCTCGGTTCGTCCACTGCTCCGAATGCGGCCTGCCCCATTTATCGAAGAGCGCCCCCCCGTTTTCCGGGCCGAACACCACCACTTCCACCGACACGCCTTCGGCCGATAATTTCTCCAGCGCCCGTTGCAGGAGTACCGGCAAATCCGGCACCCCGAGCACCACCACACGCTTGATTCCATCTTTCAGTACCGGTGCCTCGGCAGCTTGGCGCTTGGCGTCCTGCACATCCACCTGCCCGCCCAGCGCCTTGCGATAGGCCGCCTCTAGTTTTTTTAAGTCGCGCCAGCGCGCCGCTTCCGGGCAGTCTTCGACCTCCGCCACGGCGGCGCAATCCAGCCCTCCCTCGGCCAGCGTCCCTCGCAAATCGTGCAACACCCGGGCCATTTGCTGGCACCAGGTGAAGTCCACCACTTCCGGTGGTTGCGGAAAGAGGCATTTGTATTTTTTAAAATCAAGGTTGCCCAACACGCAAATCCACTGCCACAAACACGCCAACTCCGTGGCGGCCTCGTCGGTAGGTCGGACAAGATGCCACGGCGTGGCGGTCATCGGAGGAAACAACGCACCGCCGCGTTGATCCAACTCCCACGCCAGCGCCTCGTGCAGACGCCGGCCCGCCTGCCGCGTGGGCAGGAGCAACAGCCGATCGCGCATATCCGGCACACCCGTCCCCACATCAGCGAGCAACCACTCCACGGCGGAAGTGAGCAGCGACTGATTCCAAGGTAGAAGAATTATGTCAGGTCGAACGGTCACGGACTTCGTTTGTACTTAAATAATACCATTGAGCCAAGGATACACCACCGCTGGGACAACAGCGGTCCCAGTTAATTCCCTTGCCTTGCGGGCGGGGGGGTTGTTGGGTACGCGGGAATTTGCTGTGAGTGTTCCTGTGTTTCTATTGGCTGATGACCCCGCCTGTCACCGCACCATTGCGGGGTTGACGGTGCTCGACCGGCTGGTGATTACCGCTCATCGCGCAGGCGCGGAGGGCATCACCCTCGTTTGCGCCGGCCAACGCCCCAAGCTCACGCGCGCCGAGGCGCTGAGCATTGCCGTGGACTGGGCGGAAGAGTTGCCGACGCTTGAGGAAAACACACTCGTCGCTTCCGGCCAATTAGTCGTACAATTGCCGGACTTCAAAAAAGTTCTGACTGAAGGCGGCCGATTATTTTCAGAAACCCGCGTGCCACTTCCGTGCGGCATTGTGGCGGTGTGGAACGGTGCGCTGGAGGATTCGTTGCCGGATCGTCCGCGCGTCATAGACCGCGGCGTAGCGCGCGTGGTGAAAGACGGCCTCAGCGCTGCGCAGGCGGAAGACGCGCTGTGGGACACGATGGGTAGCCCGACTGACGGCCTCGTGGACACGCATTTCAACCGCCCACTCGGCCGGCCGCTGTCGCGACTGCTCATTCATACACGCATCACGCCCAATCAGGTTTCCATTTTCGGCACATTGCTGGGCGTGTGCGCAGCGTTTTGTTTCACTCTTGGTTTGCCGCAATGGATGATTCTGGGCGCGGTGCTGCTGCAAATGTCGGCGGTGATTGACTGTGTGGACGGCGATATCGCGCGCATGGGTTTCATGGAAACCACCGCCGGCAAGTGGATTGATTTCGGCGGTGATCAGTTGGTGCATCTGTGCCTGTTCACGGGCATTGCCGTGGGGGTTTACAAACTAAACGGCGACAGCGGCCCGGCGTTATGGCTGGGGTTGGCGGCGGCATTGGGTGTGGTGATTTCGTTGACCGTGATGCTGCGGGGCATGTTGTGCACGCGACCGCATGAACACTTTCAACGGTTCATCAACACAACCGCCAACCGCGATTTCTCCGTGCTGCTGATCGCGCTGGCCATCGCGCAACGCGTCGAATGGTTTTTGTGGATCGCGGCCATCGGCGTACATGTGTTTTGGTTGATGGCGTTGTGGGTGCAGCGGCGCGATGACACGAAGGCGGCTGCATGAAAAAATGGGCGCGTGTTATTTTGCTCACCGCGGGCCTCGCCCTCTTTGCGTGGTTCATCCAGCGCACCGGCTGGGCGGACATCCGTGACACCTTCGGCAAACTCGGCCCATGGATGTTTGTGGCACTCATCCCGTATGCCATCGTGTTCACCATTGATTGCGTTGGCTGGCGGTTCACCTTCGGTCCCGGCACGCTGAAGGACATCCCGTTTCGCGTGGTGTGGAGCATCCGCCTCATTGGCGAAGCCATCAATAACGTGATTCCCAGTATGTACGTGGGCGGCGAAGCGGTGAAAGTGGGACTGCTCAAACGCCACGGCGTGCCGGTCGTCACCTCAGCCTCTGCGGCGGTGCGATCGAAGACGGCGCAGTCGGTGGCGCAATCCACGTTCATCGCAATGGGCGCGGCAGTGGCGGCAGTTGCGTTACCCACGGGAAACACTGAAATCAAATGGGCATTTGCCGCCATCGCGCTATTGGCGTTTACGTGTATGGCGTTGCTCTTCCGCATCCAACGCCACGGGCTATGCACCACGCTCATCGGCTGGGTGCGGCGCTTGGGGTTTCGGCTGAAATCGCTTGAGCCAAAGGAGGGGGAAATCCGCCAGCTCGATGATGAAATTTATGTTTTTTATAATCGGGACAAAAAATATTTTCGCTGGTGCACGCTCACGTACCTCGCCGGTTGGATGTTCGATACCGTGGAAATCATGGTGGTCGCGCATTTGCTGGGCGCGCACGTGACATGGGCCGATGCCTTCGCCATTGAGGCCTTCATCAGCGTGGCGCGCGGATTCAACACTGTTGTCCCCGGCGCGCTGGGCATACAGGAGTTCAGCGTGATGGGGCTCTTCACCCTGTTCGGCTACGGGCACGAGCTGGGGGCGCAATATGCGGTAGTACGGCGCGGGCGCGATGTGATCTTTGCCGTGCTCGGCTGGCTGCTGTTGTACGTGGGCGAAGCCACGTGGAAATCGCTGCGCGCAGAAACCCAAGCTGAAGGAAATCATTGACGGATATTTTCCTCTCCTGGCGGAAGCTTGCATTCTATGACGCACCTAGCCAAAGATACGTGCGTTTCCTTTCCGTAACGGCTTGCCGATGTTTATTATTAAACCTGCTTTAATTCTAGTTTTCGTATGCCTAGGGCTGCTTGGCGTTGGCTGCGCCGCGCCGCGCACTTTTGAGTTGCCTGATGCATCGCATCCATCCGATGCCCTACTGATGGCTCCCTCGATGACCGATCCCATCGAGCCGGTGAACCGCG
>JAPKEI010000444.1 GCA_028872685.1 Verrucomicrobiota bacterium
GGCTCTTCGGCTTTGGGGGTCTTGATTTTCTTGACCTTGGGCTCAAGGCCTTTCTCGGCGCGCAGGGCGCGCTTGATGATGCTGGCCACGGTTTCGCTGGGCTGTGCACCCACGCCGCGCCAGTATTTGGTGCGATCGAGGTTGATGGTGAAGTTATCGGCCCCTTCTTTCAGCGGCCAATAGGTGCCAATCTCTTCAATAAAGCGGCCATCGCGCGGGCTGCGGCCATCGGTCACTACAATGCGGAAAACCGGCGTATTTTTCATGCCGATCCGCTTTAATCTCATCTTTACTGCCATAATTTAAAACCTGTTTTCCAGAGCCAATTGGGGCCTGAACCATCAAAAAGGGGCGGGAATTTAGCCGCCGTGGAACGGGAAAGCAAGCCCTCTTTTAGGTTATTTTATCGCACCGGCGCAGGAGCCACCATGCGGAGGGCGCGCGGGGCCACGCTGATTTTCGCCGGTAATTCGCCCGTGGCATCGCCATCGAGTTGTACAACCACGCGTGCGCCGTTCACGGGCGTCAGTTCAAGGTTCTCTGCCTGAACGTAATGCACGCCCGCGAGGCTCGGCAAATTGCCCGTGAGCAAGGCCCAAAGATACTCGGGCGTGCGCCATTTTTGCACGCGCTCAGCGATGATCGCGTCCACTTTGCCGTCATCCAGCCGCGCGGCGGGGAACACATCGAAGGGCCCCCCATAAAATGGCCCGTTGCCGAGCATAATCAGTTCCGCGCTTTCAATCACTCGGCCATCGGCCACCACGCGCATCGCCGGCAGCAGCTCCATCGCCGCGCGGTAACCCGCTGTGAGATAGGCAAACTGGCCACTACGCTTTTTGGTTTCCCAATTCACCAACTCACATGCACGACCGTCCATCCCAGCGCCGCCGAGTGCGGGGAAGCAGCGCCGTTGGGTTTTGCCTTCGCGCTGTAGCTCCATCCACGGCAAATCAATTTGCCGCGTAAAGCCGCGCCGAATCACGCGCCACGCCGCTTCGAAATCCAAGGGGATGCCCAACTCCCGCGCCAGAACATTCACCGTGCCCAACGGCAGAACCCCCAACGCCGTCCGCGCCAAGCCATCGGGATCCCGCGCTAAGCCATTGGCCACCTCGTGCACCGTGCCGTCGCCGCCGGCTGCCACTAGCAACTCAATACCATCAGCCACCGCTTGCTCTGCCAAATCCTCCGCGTGCCCCGGCCCTTCCGTGGGCAACAACATGCACTCGTCGGCAATCTCATCGAGTTGCTTACGCAAATGCCGCGCCTGATCGCCCTTGGCGGTGGGATTAAAAATAAGGCCGATGCGCATCGCCGAAGGGTGGATTGAAAGCGGGCGAGTGTCTAGTGAGTTGTGGGGCTGCAAATCCTACTCAATTTTCAGCATCTCACGAGTCACAAACTCTTTTCCTTGCTCAACTGCTTTGGGAAGCGAAAGCCCCTTTACCAAGCCCGCTGTGATTGCTGCGGAATAAACACAACCTGTCCCGTGCATCCCACGTCCTTTCACGCGAGGCAGCGAAAAGAGCCATTCTTCGCGACCATCAAAGAGAACGTCCACCGCTTCATTAAGCCCGCGCAAGTGACCGCCTTTGACGAGCACAGCGCAGCCATATTTTTCAAAAAGCGCGCGGGCGGCGGTACGTAAATCCTCCGGCTCGCGGATGCGCAATCCAGTCAACGCCTCTGCCTCGGGTACATTCGGAGTTACCAACTTTGCCACCGGCAACAATTTCTTTTGAAGCACCTTCACCGCCGAAGGCCTCAACAACACCGCCCCACTCGTGGAAAGCATCACCGGATCCACCACCAACGGCAACCGGCGATTGGCGAACCATTCTGCAACCACTTCCACATTCCG
>JAPKEI010000445.1 GCA_028872685.1 Verrucomicrobiota bacterium
GGATACACCCGAACCGCTGCCGCCAATTCCGACCTCTCCGGAACCGCTGCCGCCAGTTCTGACCTCGCCGGAACCCATGCCGCCGATAATCTCCGCAGAGCCCGTGGTGGTGTTGCTGCAATACCTCAACCGCCGTGGCCAGGAACGAGAGATTCGGGTGGAGGCCAAAGCTTACATGGATGGAAATAGTTTGATTCATTGTTACCTCGCCGACTCCAATGGCACCCTTGTGCTGAAGCGGGAACAAATTCTCAACTCAAGTGTTTTAATACTAAGAGACATTAGCGAGATGCCAACGGAAGAGGAAGAGCCTCCCGTCTTAGAGCCCAAAGTGCTAGAACTAGGCGACTCTTCAGGGCCCGAATTGATTTATACCCAAAATAGCGGCGAACTGGCCGTGATTCATTTCGACCCCACCACTGTCGAGAAAGTGGGTAATCTTGTGAATCTAAGCCCCATGGGCATCGACGAACGCTACGCCATTGCACTGGGAAAAATCATCAACCCGGACGTTTTGGAAAATGAGCCCGAACCGGAACTTGAAGTAGAGGAACTTCCACCGGTGCTCCCCACGCTCAAGCCGCAGCCGGAAGTCCTTGAGCCCCAACTGCCTCAAGGCACACGCGTGCTTATCCGCCGTATGCCCACTGATTCCTACGAAACCGTACAAGCGATGCGCCGGATTAAGCCTAAGTTGAGTTCCTTCGAAATTTTTGAGTTACTGGAACAGGAGCGCCTTACTGCGCTCACCGGCTACGACCACGATGAAGCCATCCGCGTCGGTGGCGAACTTGAAGCCGTCGGCTGCTCTGTGGATATCATGCGCGAGGGAAACTAACCGCCTGGACCGCATTCTTTCCTTTTCGTCCGCTACCCGCCCGCTACACTCGGCCGCGTGAGTGAATTCACTGCGGAACTGGTCGGCACTTTCCTGCTCATTCTGTTGGGCGGAGGCGTGTGCGCTAATGTCAACCTGAAAAAAACCTGTGGGCACGACTCGGGCTGGATTGTCATCACCGCCGGCTGGGGCCTTGCCGTGGCCATGGCCATTTACGCTGTGGTAAATTTCAGTGGGGCGCACATCAACCCCGCCGTCACGCTTGGCCTCGCGAGCATCGGCGGATTACCTTGGAGCGATGTGCCCAAATATGTCGTAGCCCAATTCCTCGGCGCCATCCTCGGCGCGACCACCGTGTGGCTTGCCTATCTGCCCCATTGGGAAGTTACTGAGGATCCTGCCACCAAGCTTGGCGTGTTCTCTAATGCGCCTGCTATTCGCAAGCCGTTTGCCAACCTGCTCTGCGAGATTATTGGAACCTTTGTCCTGGTATTCGGCGTCCTCGCTATCTTTTCACCAGACGCCCTCACGCCAGTACAGGAAAATTTGGGGGGTACTGATGAGTCGAAAGGATTGCAACAAGAATGGGCATTCGGCCTTAAACCATTGCTCGTTGGTCTGCTGGTCTTTTCCATTGGCCTTTCGCTTGGCGGGCCAACCGGCTACGCCATCAACCCCGCCCGCGACCTTGGCCCACGCATCGCCCACGCGCTGCTGCCCATCCACGGCAAGGGCAAATCCGATTGGGGCTACGCGTGGATTCCCGTCATCGGCCCGTGCATCGGCGGCGTACTCGGCGCGCTAACGTACAAGGCACTCTGGCAATGAAATATATTCTCGCACTCGACCAAGGCACCACCAGTTCGCGCGCGATTGTTTTCGACCGCGCCGGGCGCGTGAAGGCGGTGGCGCAGAAAGAGTTCCCTCAAATTTTCCCCAAACCAGGTTGGGTAGAGCACGATGCAGAGGCCATCTGGAAAACCCAACTCGCCACCGCTCGGGCCGCGCTGAAAAAAGCCA
>JAPKEI010000446.1 GCA_028872685.1 Verrucomicrobiota bacterium
TTTGAAAAGCACGGGCTCACCAATGTGGGCTACTGGGTGCCGGTTGATAAATCCGATAACCGGTTGATCTATGTGATTAGCTCACCCAATCGGGCGGCACACCAGAAATCGTGGAAGGCCTTTCTGAATGATTCAGATTGGAAAAAGGCATATAAGGCGTCCACCAAAGATGGTGCATTGGTGGCCAAGATCGATAGTACTTTTATGAGTGCGACGGATTATTCGCCCACCGTAGAATCCGTTATAACCAAGGGTATTCGTGTGTTTGAGCTGCGCACCTACACCACGGCTCCTGGTCGGTTGAAGAATCTGCACGCGCGTTTTCGCGACCATACCTGCAAGATTTTTAAAAATCATGGCATGATTAATGTCGCCTACTGGACGCCCATGGATGACAACAAGGGTAAATCCAATACTCTAATTTACATCATTTCCCACTATGTGAAGCCGGCCTTAAGTGGCACGGCTCAGGCTAAAAAGAACTGGAAAGGTTTTGGCGGCGATCCGGCTTGGCAAAAAGCCCGAGCTACCTCCGAGGCCGATGGCAAGATCCTCGCCAAACGTCCAGCGCGTCTTTACCTCAATGCCACGGATTTTTCGCCCATCAAATGAACACAGATATTCAGGATAATGAATCCTGAACATCCTGCTCATCTGTGTTCAATTCCAAACAATTTGAATGCGTATTGCATTGGTCGCTGGAGGGTCAGCATGTATGGTTGCGCGCGGGGACTTCGGCTTCCAATTTGAAGATGAATAATTTTTTAAGCTTCAAGCGAAAGAGCAAATCTTGAATCCACAAAAGCAAGAAGTTATCGCGGGCATGGAAGGGTTTGTCTCCGGCCAGCTTGGGTTGCTTGATTCGCTAGAGGAATGCTGGCAGCCGCAGGATTTGTTGCCAGACTTGACGGGCGATGATTGGGCGGATCGCGTGGGAAAATTCCGTGAGCCTGCAAAGGGCTTGTCCGATGCAGTGCTGGTGGTGTTGGTGGGCGATATGGTGACGGAAGAAGCACTGCCCACTTACCAATCATTGCTGAATGGCTTCGAGGGAATCGGTGACAAAACGGGCACTGACAAAAGCTCTTGGGCGCAATGGACGCGCGGCTGGACGGCGGAGGAAAATCGGCACGGGGATTTGCTCAACAAATATCTGTACCTCACCGGCCGTGTGGATATGCGCGCGGTGGAGCTGACGATCCAAAATTTATTACGGAACGGATTTGATCCCGGCACGGCGCAGGATCCGTACAAGGGATTTGTTTACACCTCGTTTCAGGAACGGGCCACCAAGATTTCTCACAAGAACGTCGCCCAACTCGCGCGCGCGGAAGGCGATGAACATTTGCAGGGCATTTGCAGCGCCATCGCCACCGACGAAGCGCGCCACGAAAAGGCGTACACCAATTTCATGAGTCATATTTTTGAGCAAGACCCCAACGGCGCCGTGCTGGCGTTTCGCGATTTGATGCGCGACCAAATCGTGATGCCCTCGCATCTGATGAAAGATGGCACCGGCTCGGGCCTGTTCGAGCAATTCTCCACCATCGCGCAGCAACTCGGCGTGTACACAGCGAAACATTACGCAGAGATTGTCGAGCATCTCGTCCGCCGCTGGAACGTGGAACACTTAACCGGCCTCACCGGCGAGGCAGCGGAAGCGCAGGATTATTTATGCCGGCTGGGCGCGCGTTATGCAAAACTGGCCGAGCGCAGCGAGCGCCGCCAATCAAAAGTGGAGCCACGGCAATTCAGTTGGGTTTTCAATCGAGCGGTTTAACCACTCACAATCCCAATTAATATCTGTGCTCATCAGCAATCCAATAGACGTGCACAAGAGCCAATTG
>JAPKEI010000447.1 GCA_028872685.1 Verrucomicrobiota bacterium
GCGGCACCACCAATCAATTGCAATTCAACTACCGCAGCCCAAAAGATCACGGCACCTTTAATCTGCAACGATCGAAGGAGGGTGAGTGATGGCGGATTCTTCAGACAACCTGAAATGGTACCAGGGCATCTCGCGCTATCAATGGATGGTGCTGGCGATAGCTTCCTTGGGGTGGGTTTTTGATATATTTGAAGGGCAGATTTTTGTGGCCTCTATGCGGGACGCAATGCCGGATTTGTTGGGGGTAGCTTCGGATGATGCCAGCGTTCGTATTTGGAACGATCGGGCTTTTGGGTTCTTTTTACTTGGTGGTGCTTTTGGTGGCGTTTTATTCGGAATCTTGAGTGATCGCATCGGGCGCTCCAAAACTCTAATTGTCACCATCCTGTTTTACTCGTTATTCACCTGTTTAAGTGCTTTTTCCCAGGAAGCTTGGCATATGGTTGTCTTGCGGTTTCTCGTGGCGATGGGTGTAGGGGGGGAATGGGCTGTTGCCAGTGCTATGATTGCGGAAGTGATGCCCAAGCGTTCCCGTCCGGTGATGAGCTCTATTTTCCATGCTTCGAGTGTTTTCGGTACGCTTCTTGCGGTAGCGGCGATTGCACTGTTGATTGGTAATCAGGAATTAAATATGCGTCTCGCCGACCGCGGTATTGACGGCTGGCGTGTTGGGTTTGCCATTGGAGTTTTGCCAGCGCTACTCACATTGTGGATCCGCTGGAAGATGCGTGAACCCGATAGCTGGACTGCTGCGCGCGATCGTGCTCGCCAGGATGAAACTCAAGCTACGGGTCGTCTTCGTGATTTGTTTTCTGCGGCACATTTGCGCAGCACAATTATTGGTGTTACCCTTGCGACAATCGGGTTGGTAACTTTTTGGGGCGGACATATTTATGGTAAGAACGCGCTTATGCGCAAAGCTCAATCAGAAGTGCTGCTTGCCGAAGGAATCGCCATGGATGCGGACCAGAAAGTGAAATCGGTGGCGTTTGAGAAGCACAAAGCGCAAATCAAGCGTGCTGAAATGAGCAGTATGACCTTGAACACAATTGGCGCGGGAATTGGTTTAGTATTTTTTGGAGGAATCTCCAACCGGCTCGGACGCAAGGGCGCGTTTGTGCTTTATCATACGATGGCGTTTGTGATGATGATGGTGCTGTTCAAGGGGCTGATAGCCAATGATGCCTCGAAAATGGCTTTAATGGTGTGCCTGCCCATCTTCGGTTTCTTTACCGTTGGGATGCACGCGGGTTATGCCGTGTATTTTCCAGAACTTTATCCCACACGTCTGCGCAGCACGGGCGCTGGATTTTGTTTCAATATGGGTCGCTTGGGAACGGCGGCCGCCTTCTTCGGATTTGCCGCAATGGCCGCTCCGCCGGACGCAGAAACCAAAGCGATATGGCTGGCTCCCTTGTTTTTGATCGGAGTGGTAGTTGTGCTGTTTGCAAAGGAAACTCGGGGCGAAGAATTGCCGGAGTAAAGGAGGGGCGGCGGTTTGGCTCTCCCGTCACTCCAATGAAAACCCATCGGCATCAAACTTTGTTAGCCGCATTTCGTGAGATCCGTTGTCTCGGGTGAGTTCGTGCATAAAGATAATTTCATCGCCGTGATGTTGGGCGTCGATGTAGCGTAATGAGCCAGTAGTGTGGGGGCTGATGATGCATGGGGCGTCGGGGGTCAGGGTTTCCCAATTCCGCAAATCATTTGAAACAGCGAGGCCGGTGCGTTCTTCATAGTTTTGGTGATGGCCTTCGCTTCCATCATAGAAGGCATAATATTTTCCCGCGAGCGGCAGCACGCTATTGATGCGGCGGCAGTATTTATCCCACGCGGTGTCGC
>JAPKEI010000110.1 GCA_028872685.1 Verrucomicrobiota bacterium
AATTTGCGGCCAGCCTGAAAGACGCGGGCATCACCGATGGAAAAATTATCAGCCCGCTTGAGAACTGGTCCGAAACCCAAACCGGAACGCTGAAAAAATTCGTCAATGTTAACTATTCTGCAGAATCCCCCAAGCAACCCGAAGCCGCCCAAATCATTGTACCGCTGCTCAGCGGCGGACTCCTGCAGCCGTGGGCCGATCTGGATGAAAAGATGGCGGAGCTTGAAAAACTTAAAACCCTCCAAGCCACGGGCATCGACGAAGCTATTGCAGAGGCAAACGAATCCTCAAAATAATTTTGCCGGGCGAGGAGAAAATACGATTCACCTTTCGTTTTCCTCCGGCACATCCTCCTCAATCTCGCGCCGCGTGCGATGCGGCATCCACGGCCGCACAAAGCCGTACACGAGATACACAATAAAAATCAACGGCGCGCCAATCGGTAGCGCGTACTTCCGCCCCACCGTCGCCACCAGCCCGATTCCCACTGCGGCGATCACCATAAAGAAAAATGAACGCGACCCTCGCAGGTTTACTTTCTTGAAAGTCGGATAAGCCACCTTGCTCACCATCATCGCCGAGAGAAATAGCAGCAACACCGGCAGCGCGAATTTCCAGTCGCCCTGCGTAAACCCTTTATCCTCAAACCAAATCAAAAAATAAGTGATGCTCGCCACCATTCCTGCCGCCGCCGGAATAGGGAACCCCATGAACTCCCTCGAATGACTCCCCGCCACCTCGCCCCGCGCCTTGCGATCATCCTCAATGGCCGAATAACAATTGAACCGCGCCAGCCGCAGTGCCCCGCAAATCACATAAATCGACGCTATCCCCCACCCCATCTCTGGCGATTTCTGAAACACATCGCCCAACACCACCCGATGCACCAGAAACGCCGGCACAATCCCGAACGAAACCACATCCGCCAGAGAATCAAACTCTCGCCCAAACGGACTATCATACCCCCCCAACCGAGCCACGCGCCCGTCCAACACATCAAATACACACGCCAGCAAAATCAGTTCTAACGCCCAATAAATCGCCTGCTTCGCCGCATCAAACTGCACGTCTAACTGGGTGTACGGGGCCTCCAACACATACAAACTCGGTGCCCCCACAATGATCGTAAGCGCCAAAAACCCACAAAACAAATTCCCCGCCGTCAACAAATTCGGCAGAAAATAAATCTTCAACTCCCCATTATTATTGGGGCCACTGGAAGCATTCGAGCCACGCTCGTTAGGTTTAGATTCAGCCATTAATACCCCGGCGCCCAGCACCGGAAAACAGCTGAACGCTACCCCAACACACCCAAAAACTAAAGCCGATAATGGGAAGATGAGGGAACGTTGAGTAGTCAGCACTAGTCTAGTGCACCCCGCCAATTCACCACTCCCTACTTACTCCAAAAATCTTTTGTTTGCCTCCGCCCGCTTCACCGCTAGATTGCGCGCGTGAGTGATTCACATTATGACCTCGCCATCATCGGCGCCGGCCCCGGTGGGTATGTGTCCGCCATTCGCGCGGCACATCACGGGCTGCGGGTGGCTCTCGTGGACCCCAACCCGCCCGGCGGCGTGTGCCTGCACACCGGCTGTATCCCTACCAAAACGATGGTTGCCAGCGTGGATCTGTTGCGCCAAGCACAACAGTCCAGCCAATGGGCCGTGAGCATTGCCCAAGCCGAGGCGCAGCTGGCCAGCATTGTTGAGCGCCGGCAAAAGGTGGTGACCAAGCTCGCGACGGGTGTGCAAAATCTCATCGATAAAAACGGCGTGGATTTTTTCTCCGGCCGCGGGCGCTTGAAGAGCCCCACCGAGATTGAAGTGACCGATGGCGAAGGCAACGTTACCCAAACACTCGCCAACCCACGCGCCATTATTCTCGCCACCGGTTCACGCCCCACGGAATTGCCAATCGCCCCGCGCGATGGCGCGCGCATTTTGAACAGCGACGATTTGCTGACACTCACCGAACTGCCGCCGCGCCTGCTCATCCTCGGCGGCGGTTACATCGGCTGCGAGTTTGCCAGCATCTTTGCCGCACTCGGCAGCGAAGTTACCGTGCTCGAGGCCGAACCGCGTTTACTCCCCGGGATGGACCCCGATCTCTGCGATTTTTTGCGGCGCGGATTCAAACGCCAAAACATTACCGTTCGCCTAAACGAAACCGTCCAAAGCGCCACGGCCACCGCCGAGGGCGTCACCGTCCAGCTCGCCGATGAAACTCTTGAAGGCACTCACCTCCTCGTCGCCGTGGGCCGCACACCCAACACTGAAGACCTCGGACTCGAAGCCGCCGGTGTGACGCTCGATGGTCGCGCCATTGGCGTCGATGAATTCCTGGAAACCAACGTACCCAACATTTTTGCCATCGGCGATGTCACCGGAAAAATGCAGCTAGCCCACGTCGCCACCGCCCAAGGCCGCGTGGTGGTGGATAACCTCATCGCCAACGAAAATGAGGACCGGATGTTGCAAATGAATTACGATGAAATCCCCGCCGCCGTGTTCACGCATCCTGAGATCGCCACCATTGGCCTCACCGAAGCCGAGGCCGAAGCGCGCGGCATCCCTATCCGAATGGGCCGCTTTCCCTTCGCCGCCATCGGCAAAGCCCTCGCGCAGGGGGAGACCGATGGATTCGTCAAACTCATCGCCCACGCCGAAACCGGCAAGCTCCTTGGCGGCCACATCCTCGGCGGACACGCCGCCGAACTCATCGGCCAAATCACCCTTGCCATTAAACTAAACGCCACCGCCGAGCAACTCACCGAAACCATCTTCGCCCACCCCACCCTGAGCGAAGCCATTCTCGAAGCCGCCGAATCCCTCTTCGGCCAGTCCACCCATCTGCCCAAACCGCGCGAACGCAAATGAGCCAAAACATCGTCTACTTCGATTTAGAAACCAAGCACTCGGCCGATGAGGTGGGCGGGTGGAGTCACATCGACAAGATGGGGATGAGCATCGGCGTTACGTACAGCACGGCACGTGGGGATTACAAAATTTATGGCGAACCGGAGGTGGAGGAGTTAATCAAGGAACTCCAGCGCGCTGATTTGGTGGTGGGGTTCAATCACATTCGCTTCGATTACCGCGTGCTGGAGGGTTACTCGATTTTTGATTTCAGCCAGGTGCCCTCACTCGATATGTTGATTGTGCTCAACGAAAAACTCGGTCATCGGCTCAAGCTCGATTCCATCGCCCAAGCCACGCTCGGCTGCGAGAAATCCGCCGAGGGCCTGCAGGCACTGGAGTGGTTCAAACAAGGCAAGATGGCCGAGATCGCCGAGTACTGCTGCTTCGACGTGAAGATCACCAAACTCGTCCATGAATACGCCGCAGCTCACGGCCATTTGTTTTACAACAATCGGTTTGGAAACAAATTGAAGGTGGAAGTGGAGTGGTAATTAAAACGCCGCCGCCACGCCTTCGGCTAGCTTTTGGCGGTATACGGCGGTGTCAACTTTTCTTGATTCGGTGGGGTTGGATAGATAACCGCCTTCCACTAAAATTGCGGGGCGTTTCTGACCTTTGATGACGGACATAAACCGCACGCGCCGCACACCACGATCGGGCATTCGGCAGGTGAGCAGCAATTGATTATGCACGCGGGCGGCAAGTTGGAAACTACTAGCGTCCCACGGGTTGTTGGGGAGTTTGGTGGAAACCAGATCGGGACTGCCGCGCGTAAAATGTGAGGGCATTCCGGTAGGCGAAATGCAATAGGTCTCCAACCCGCTTACCTTCGCGGCAGCAGCGTTAAAGTGCAAGCTGATGAATACCGACGCGTGTACGCGATCGGCGAACTTCACACGATCAGTCAGCGACAGGCTGTCATCCGTGGCGCGCGTCAGATACACACGCCAACCTTTGCTCTCCAAGAGCGGCTTGAGCCGCATCGCCCAATCGAGTGTGTATTCCTTTTCGTATTTCTTGTTGAAAATACTGCGCGTGCCTTTGTTGTCCTTGCCGTGGCCGGCATCGATCACCGCTACGCGGCCTAGCGTGGGCATTCCGGAAATGAGCGGCGCGAGATGTTTATGCACATCCAGCGCATGGATATAAAGATGGCCCTTGACCAAACGAGGACCAAAGCCGAGCCAGATTTGCATCCCTTGGCAACTAATCAATCTTTGCCGAGGCGTGAAATCGAACCGCATATTCGCTGCCACGAGGCGATGCACCGTGCCGCTGCGTTGTTGGATGCGGCCAAACCAGCCTTCATATAACTTTCCCCAACGTTCGAGCGAAATCCATTCCGCATCGGCAGCCTTCACTGTGTAATCTTTGGGTGATGCCTGCGCGGGCATTAGTTTTTCGCCATTCAAAACAACCGGCTGCGCGGGCTGCACTTTCGGTCGCGCGGGAGGCGTGGTGGGTGCGGTGCCCGTGCCGGGCGGCAAATACCGCGGCGGCTTGGCCGTGGCAACGCGCACGGGTTGCGAGGATTGATGTTTTGCGACCGCAGGTTTTTTGGCTGCGGGCACACGATAAGTTATCGGTCCGTGACTGCGCGGCGTCATTTCACATGACGCCAAGGCCACAACCGCCAAGAGAGCGAAATACGCCCGTTTTGATTTTGTTTGCACCTCCTTTGTCGCACCGACAGGGCGCGAAAAATGCGATGCGCACCCTGCCCCTAACCCGCCTCCATGTCGAGGTTATTCACAGTGGTGAACAAAGCGCTTGCACCGTTTACCCCGAAAAAGCAATGCTCGCGCCCGTGAGAATTCTCGTTGCCATCACAGGCGCCAGTGGCGCGATTTATACCCAACGCCTGCTCGACCGGTTGGACCCCACCGAGCATGAAATCCACGTCATCACCAGTAGCTACGCGCAAATCGTGCTGAAGGAAGAACTGCCCGACGGCTTGCGCCTCGCCGAGGGCGTGCAGCTGCACGCCTCCAAAAGCATGAACGTCCCCTTCGCAAGCGGCTCCAATGCATTCGACGCGATGGTTATCCTCCCCTGCACGATGGGCACCCTCGGCCGCATCGCCCACGGCATCAGCGATGATGCCCTCCTGCGCGCCGCTGACGTGATGCTCAAGGAAAACAAAATACTGATCCTTTGCCCTCGAGAAACGCCGCTCAGTCTCGTCCACGTCAAAAACATGGAGCTGCTTCTATTATCCGGCGCCACGATGATGCCCACCAACCCATATTTTTATTCCGAAGCAAAAACGCTGGAGGATTTGGCTGACACCGTAGTCGCACGCGTCCTCGATCACCTCGGCGTAGAAAATGAAATCTCCCCACGCTGGCGGAAAGAGGAGGACTAATGGTAAGGCGTGCTCTCCGAGCGCGCCAAGGCCGTTTCGGATAGACCGTCCAACCTGCAAAAATGATCAATACGGTTTTCTTCTTTTGCTTTTCCCTTCCCAAACCTTCACGCTCAACCGGTGGCGGATAAAGGCGATTCCAGCAAACCCAAACCCTCCCTGCTCCAAAAATGGGGCGGGTTCGTTAAGTTTTCGCACACCATCTTTGCGCTGCCCTTTGCGCTGGCCTCGATGGTGCTGGCGGCGCGAGCGGGGTTTGCCGTGCTGGAACCCGAAGCGCAGGAAGCCGTGCCGTTGATGAAACTCGGCTGGCCGGGTTGGAAACTTTTCGGCCTCATCCTGCTAGCGATGGTCACCGCGCGCACTTGCGCGATGGCGTTCAACCGCATCGCGGATCGCAAATTCGACGCCGCCAATCCGCGCACGAAGGATCGCCATTTACCTGCCGGCAAAATCTCACTCACCAGCGCGTGGACACTTTGCATCCTCAGCGCGCTGGGCTTTGTCGCTACCACTTACGGCATCGATATGGTGCGCGATGCCCATCAAGGGAGGCTCGTGTGTTTTTTCCTGTCGCCGGTCGCGTTGATTTTTATTCTCGGCTATTCACTCACGAAACGATTTACCGACTTCACGCACGTCTTCCTCGGCATCGCACTGGCCATCGCTCCGATTGGTGCGTGGCTGGCGGTGAATGGTTCCTTTGATTTTTCGCCAAACATCAAAGACCCCCTCCGCCACAGCGCGTTGCTGCCCACCATTATGGCCGCATCGGTGGTGCTGTGGCTCATCGGGTTCGACATCATTTACGCGATTCAGGATTTTGAATTCGATCGCGATCACAAGCTGCATTCCCTCGTCGTCCGCTGGGGCCCCGGCAATGCGCTGACCGCTTCGCTGCTGATGCATATGTTGTTGCTCGCGTTGCTGACGCTCTTTGGATTGTTCGCCGCGTTCAAAATGGCGTACTGGATTGGCCTGATTATCATTTCCGCCTGCGTGCTGATGGAGCATTGGATCGCCCGCAAGCGCAGCCTTGATTGGGTGCAACGCGCGTTCTTCAATCTCAACGGCGTTGTCAGCATGGTGTTTTTGATTATGGTGGTCACCGAGGTCAGCCTTGTTGGCCGCTTTGTTTCGTGGAGATTGTGGTGATGGATTTCATTTTGCAAAAAAGCGAACTGGCCGACCTTGCCGAAAAAGTCGAAGCCAACACGCGCCTTGAGGCCGACGATGCCCTGCGCCTGTTTCGCACGCCCGACCTCAATGCCCTCGGCCGACTCGCCTCGCTGGCCACCGAACGCAAGGTCGGCAACCGCGCCAGTTACATCGTCAACCGCTACATCAATTATTCCAACTACTGCATCCTCTCGTGCCAATTCTGCAGCTTCGCGCGCAAGAAACGCGATGGCGATGGCTTCGAACTTTCTATCGACGAAATAGTGGCGAAGGCCAAGGAAGCGCTGGCGCTCAATATAACCGAGCTCCACATCGTCGGCGGACTGCATCCCTCGCTGCCGTTTGATTATTATACCGAAATGCTGCGCGCGCTGAAGGCGCTCAATGCAAATCTCCAGCTCAAATGCTTCACCGCCGTGGAGATTTACCACCTCGCCCGCATCAGCAAAATGCCAATGCCCGAAGTGCTCGCCACGTTGAAGGCCGCCGGGCTGGATTCGCTCACTGGCGGCGGTGCGGAAATTTTCCAGCAAGACGTACGTGACGCTATCGCCAAGGGCAAAGAAACCGCCAGCGAATATCTCGATGCCCATCGCACGTGGCATCAACTCGGCGGGCGCAGCACGTGCACGATGCTCTTTGGCCACGTAGAAACCATCGAGCAACGCATTGATCACCTCGCCCAACTGCGCGCTTTGCAGGACGAGACCGGCGGCTTCACCGGTTTCATTCCGCTGCCTTATCAACCCGAGAATAACGCCATACCCGTCACGCATCCGCCCACCGGCAACGACGCACTCCGCACCATCGCCGTCAGCCGTTTATTTCTTGATAACTTTGACCATCTCACCGCGTATTGGGTGGGCCTCGGGATGAAACTCGCCCAAGTGGCACTCAGCTACGGCGCCGATGATTTGCACGGCACCATCGTGGAAGAAAACATTTTCCGAATGGCCGGTACCGGCGCGCCCCAAAGCCAGCCCGAAGCCGCCCTTATCAAAGCCATTCGTGAAGCCGGCAAAACGCCCGTGCAACGCAACACCTTTTATGAACCCGTCCGCGAATGGACCGATGACACACCCGACGCCCCCCATTCGCCGGATGATTCCGTGCCGCCCAATTTACTGGACGATAATTTGGCCACCGCATGAAACGCATCGGCTCCGTTCCTTATCTCAATTCCGTGCCGCTCACTCATGGCATCGAGCACGAAACGGAATACGATGTGCCCTCGCGTTTGGCAGAAAAACTGCGGGCCGGCCAACACGATGCCGCTCTTGTGAGCATCACCGAGGCGCTTTTTCACGACGGCTACGATATGCTCGATGGCGTGGCCGTCGCCTCGCGCGGCGCGGTGAAGAGCGTCTTCCTCGCGCATCACCAGCCACTGGATGAAATCGAAACCATCCACTGCGACACCGCCAGCCTCACCAGCGTGAACCTCCTGCGCGTGCTCTTCGCCGAGCGCGGCCGCAGCCCAAAGCTGGAACCCCTCGGTGGCTATCGCCAATCCATTTCGTTGGAAAATGTTTTGCTCATCGGCAATCCCGCCATCGATTTCCTACGAGCCCCGCACGAACACAAAATCTGGGATCTCGGCACCGCGTGGCACGAACTCACCAACCTCCCTTTCGTCTACGCCGTCTGGGCACTCCGCCGAGGTCATCACGACAAGCCCCTGCGCGAAAAACTCCGCACCGCCAAAACCAACGGACTCGCTCACCTCGCCCAAACCATCGAAACCTACCCCGACTACGACGCCAATTTCCGCCAAACCTACCTCGGCGGCCACATCCAATACGAACTCGGCGACGCCGAGAAAGCAGGTTTGGTAAAATTTTCGGAGCTACTGGAAACGCACGGCGAAATGGAAATCTTCACGCCTTTGTTTGTTT
>JAPKEI010000448.1 GCA_028872685.1 Verrucomicrobiota bacterium
CGCTCCGCAGCCTCGTTGCCGATGATGTACGGGATGCCTTTGGGCATGCCCTTGCTTTTCACCGGCGCGGTTAGATGAGGCGAATCGGCCATAGCGGCGGATGTTGGCCGAGCCAATGCGTGATGGCGAGGGAAAACCTGTGAGACAACAGCGCGGGATAGACGAAAGGGTGATTCCGTGATAACGTCGCGCTCTGTCCGGCCAGACCGGCAAAGTTTTTGGAGGAGAAATTATGATGCGATCCGGCAATCCCGTTCTCAACGACAAAACATTTACGCGTCACGTCGACCTCACCGGCGACGATCGGATGACCCTGATGGGCACCGTGCACAAGACCGCGTTTCTGCTGATTCTACTGGTGGCCTTTGCCTCCATTACCTGGAAAATGGTGATGACCGTAAACGCAGAAGGCCAAATGGTGGCGGCACCGGGTTTGTTCGGCTATATGATTGGTGGTGCGATTGGCGGATTGATCTTCGCGCTGATCACCATATTCAAACCCACGTGGGCCCCCGTCACTGCGCCCATTTATGCTGCGTTGGAAGGCTTGTTCATCGGTGCACTTTCCGCATTTGCTGAATCGAAATTCCCCGGTATCGTGTTGCAGGCGGTAGGCCTCACCTTCGGCACGCTCTTCGCCCTGCTCGGCGCGTACCGCAGCGGGCTCATTCGGGCCACGGAAAATTTCAAGCTCGGCGTGTGCGCCGCCACCGGCGGAATTTTCATGGTCTACATGGCTACATTTATCCTCGGTATGTTTGGCGTGCAAATTCCTTTCATCCACGGGTCGGGCCTCTTTGGCATCGGCTTCAGCGCATTCGTGGTCGTCATCGCTGCGCTCAACCTCGTGCTGGATTTCGATTTCATCGAAAATGGCGCGGACAATGGCGCGCCCAAGTACATGGAATGGCTCGGCGCATTCGGCCTAATGGTTACGCTCATCTGGCTCTACATAGAAATCCTGCATTTGCTAATGAAGCTTCGCAGTCGGTAATCTGCCAAACACATCACGCTTCCGGCATTGCATTTTCAGCGGAGATTGGGTAAAGCAAACCCATCCCTATGCTGAATTCACTCAGTCTTTTTTGGCGTCGCTTTTGCGCGGCGAGTCTCTTGGCCACACTTTCTTTGTCGGCTGCGCCTAAGGATCCTTTCAAACAGCTCGATGATCTCTGGCCCACACCGGATGCAGCCCGCCGTGCTTCGGGAGCGCCGGGGCCGGGCTATTGGCAGCAGCGGGCGGATTATGTCATCGATGTGGAACTCGATGAGGCGAAGCATCGCATCACGGGGCGCGAGACGATTACGTATCACAATCGCTCGCAGGACACGCTGGATTATTTGTGGCTGCAGCTGGATCAAAATCTTTTGGATCCCAAAATGATCGCCGCGCAGTCACGCACGGCGCCGGGGTTTTCCGGACTGTCTTTTAAGAAACTCGATGCGATGTTGTTGCAGCGGAAATTTGATGGTGGGCATAAAATCACCGCCGTCAAGGATGCCGCCGGCAAACCGCTCAAGTACGTGGTGGTGCAGACGATGATGCGCGTCATTCCACCCACGCCGTTGAAGCCGGGCAAGTCGATCACGTTCTCAGTGGAGTGGAATTATAACATTAACGACACCGCCAAGATTAGCGGTCGCACGGGGTACGAATATTTTAAGGAGGACAAAAATCACCTGTATGCCATCGCGCAATGGTTCCCACGCATGTGCGCATATACGGATGTCACTGGCTGGCAAAACAAACAGTACCTCGGCACGGGCGAGTTTGCGCTGGAGTTTGGTAATTACCTCGTGCGCATCACTGCGCCGGCCGACCACGTGGTGGCGTC
>JAPKEI010000111.1 GCA_028872685.1 Verrucomicrobiota bacterium
CCGTTCTTGGTGAGACCAAAGCTCAACATGTCCACTCCCGCCTTCCAAGTGATGTCCTTCGGCGCTACGCCAAGACTGGCGATGGCGTTGGAAAAACGCGCGCCGTCCATATGGGTTTTTAATCCGGATTTTTTCGCCGCGCGGCAATTGGCCTTTAGTTGCGCAGGCGTGTAGACAGTACCCAGCTCGGTGGACTGCGTGAGACTCAGCGCGCCAGTTTTTGGGAAATGCAAATCACGGCGCTTGGCGACCGCAGCGGTAATGGCCTCAGGTGTAAGGCGTCCGTCTTTGCCGGTGAGTGTGCGCACCTTGGCCCCGCCGCTGAAAAATTCCGGTGCGCCGCATTCATCGTTTTGCACGTGGGATGCTTCATGACATATTATGGAGTGATAACTCCGGCAAACCGACGCCAGTCCGAGCGCGTTGGCGGCGGATCCGGTAAAAATGAAAAACACATCGCAATCCGTCTCAAACAAATCACGAATGAGACGACAGGCCTTTCGGGTCCACTGATCCTCGCCATAACCGGAAGCGTGGCCATGGTTGGCCTCCTCCAGCGCGGCCCAAGCCTCGGGGCAGATGCCAGAATTGTTGTCACTGGCGAAATGGCGCGCGCGTTTCATCGGCGCGTTGTACGCGAAGCACTAATCTTTGCCGAGCAAATGCTTCCGTAAAAATTCCATGGTGGCAAGGTACTGGTAATCACGATTCGCCTTTTTGCGAAAGCCGTGGCCCTCATCCTTGGCGAGGAGGTACCACACGGTTTGGCCCTTGGCGCGCAGGGCGGCTTCCATTTGGGCACTTTCGCTGGCGGGTACGCGGGGGTCATTCGCGCCCTGCACGATGAGCAGCGGACTGAATTGGAAATCCGGTTCCTTCATCTGCTTTTGCATTTGATTGAGCGGGGATATTTCCTCGAGCACTTTGCGCATTTCGGGATCACGCTCGTCGCCGTATTCCGCGCGGCGCAGGTCGCGCCGATAGTCGCTAGTGTTTTCGAGGAAGGTGACAAAGCTGGAAATTCCCACGCGATCGATGCCGCATTTGAAAAATCCGGGCATATGTGTGAGTGACGCGAGCGTCATGTAACCGCCGTAACTGCCGCCCATCACGGCAAGGCGATTGCCGTCGATGTTGGGCAATTCGTTGAGGCCATTGCGGAGTGCTTCTACGTCGAGCAATACGCTCGCACGCTTTGGGCCATTGTCGGCGGCGAGAAATTTTTTCCCATAACCACGCGAGCCACGCACGTTGGGGCACACGAGCACCACGTTCATTTCGCCGGGCAGATAGTTGTACGCGCCCAGATAACGTGGCCGAAACTGGCTCTCGGGGCCGCCGTGATAAGAGATCACCGCCGGTAGTCCGCCTGATACGACCAGCCGTGAAATCTGGGTGTGCCTGCCTTTATCAAAATAATTTCCGGGAAAATAAAACCACGCATCAATTTTCGTGCCATCGCGGCTGGTGAACGTACTACGCACGGGGATGGGCAGTTTGGAGGGATCGAGTCCATCGAGCTCCGCCGATTGCCAGCACACTTTTTTCACCAGCGAAAGATTGATCTCGTGCACCTCGCCAGGCGAGTGCGCCCACTCGTGGTCAAACGCCAACAGCCCGTCCGCACGCCAGGCGACTGAATGGATGACCCCGGAATACAATGTGGGCGTGTAGAGCACGTTTTGCGTTTTTGCATCGACCAGCCGCAACCGACTCACACCGCTTTCGTTGTGCACCACCGCCAGAGTTTTGCCGTCCTTGGATATTTCCAGCTTCTCGACGTCCCATCGAATTTCTGTAAGTAAGCGCGTCCGACGGCCATCCTTGAAATCCACGCGGACGATATGTTGAAAACCGAAAGACTCGTCGCAAGTGTAATAAACCGCGCGCATCTTCGGATCAAACCGTGCGAGCCCATGGCTCACTTTGGCTTTGGTCACGGGTGAAAACAACGAACGCTCGCCGGTGGCCGCATCGATGATGTGAATTTTGCTGTAATTGATGGAGAGGTATTCGATGACCAACAACAGCCGACCGTCGGGCGACCAGTCTGAAATCCACCAACCCCCGCCGGGCAGTTTGGCCAGCAACTTTTCGCTGCCGGGTTTCAGCGGATCCATCGTGTACATATCGTTGTCGCGTCCGTTGCGTTTTGGCGAAAAATAAACAATGCGGCGACCATCCGGCGACCAACGCGCGCCAGTGTGGCGGTGTTTGCCGTCGGTGAGCATCGTGGTTTTTTTCGTGGCCACGTCGAGATGGAAGACCTGATATTTTTCACTGCCGCCGGCATCCCGCAAAAACAAAATGCGGTTGCCATCCTTCGGATGATACGACGCCGACCTCACCGGCTCCGCGCCATTGGTCAAAGCCACCGGCTCGCCGTCGGGTTTGTTGACCACGTGCAGCTGCGTGACTTGCCCGCGAGCGGGGCGGCGGGTGATGAGCATCGCGGGTGCGGTGGGATGCCAATCCTGAAATCGCAGTGGCCTCACTTTAAGATAGGGCGCGATCTTGGCAGCGCGTTTTGCGGATAGCGCGGGCATACCGCGCGTCACGATGTTCGTGGGTGGCGCGCCAAAAACGGTGATGGCGGAAATCATCAATGTAAAAAACATTCTCATCGGAGCCGCCAATCTTCCCCCACCCGCACGCTGTGGCAAGCGCAAAGGCTGGCATCCGAGCCCAATTCCTGCGATGCTCCGCCAATGCCAATTGTGACCAAACTGCTGCACACCCGTTATCGCGTGGATGACCTCGAAAGTTCGGTGAAGTTTTACACGGAAATTCTCGGGCTCACCGAGACGCGCCGGCACACCTCACCGCGCGGCTCCACGCTCGTCTTTCTCGCCACGCCCAACAGCGCCGAGGAAATCGAGCTGTGCTCCTACCCCAGCAGCGGCGGAGTACAAGTGCAGGAAGACCTCACACACCTCGCCTTCCTCGTCGACAGCCTCGACGAGTTTGAAAAACACATCCAATCGTTCGGCATCGAATATTCCGACGGCCCGCATCTCAAGGACGACGGCGGCGGCTTCGCCTTCATCGACGCGCCCGAAGGCTACGAAATCGAACTCATCCAGCGCGGCCCAAGCCCCAGCGACGGCGGCTATTAGCTTTTCGATTTCTTCCAAATGAATTGGCAAACGGGCGACATCAAGTGGCAATTCCCCCGCCCAACATTAGTGATGGGAATTGTGAATGTGACGCCCGATTCATTTTCTGATGGCGGTAAATTTATTGATGCCGATGCCGCCACTGCGCACGCGCTGCAACTGGCCGCCGATGGCGCGGAGCTGCTGGACATCGGCGGCGAATCCACACGCCCCGGCGCGCCGCCCGTCGATGAAGCCGAGGAACTGCGCCGCGTCATTCCGGTCATCGAAAAACTCACCGGCCAAACCGATGCCGTCATTTCTATCGACACCCAAAAACCTGCCGTTGCCCAAGCCGCCACGGCTGCGGGCGCGCGCGTCATTAACGACATCGCCGCCCATCGCACGGATGACACGATGTGGCGCGTGGCCGCCCAAACCGGCGCGGGCTACATCGCAATGCATATGCAGGGCACACCGCAAACGATGCAAAATGCGCCCGAATACGACGACGTGGTTGCGACGGTGGAGGCCTTTTTTGCCGAGCGATTAGAGGCAATGGCCGCGGCCGGATTACCCGCCGAACAGGTGGCATTGGACCCCGGATTTGGGTTTGGCAAAACGGCGGGGCATAATTTGGCGTTGCTCGCAGGGCTCACTCGTTTTACAAGATTCCAGCGGCCTTTGATGGTCGGCGCGTCGCGCAAATCGTTTCTCGGCGGAAAGGTCACCGAGCGGTTGGGCAGCAGCATCGCCTGCGCCTGCCGCGCCGCCGCCGCCGGGGCGGGAATTGTGCGCGTGCACGACGTACGCGAAACCGCACAAGCCCTGCGCACGTGGGAGGCAATCAACGGCGCATAACTATGGAGGCAATCATACTCGCACAGGCGAATCTGCCGCCGCTCATCGAGCAAATCTGGGAATGGATAAAGCTCGATTGGACGTGGATTCTCCGTGGCATGGTGGAAATCGCCGCGCTGGCGGTGGGCATATATTATATGTTCACTTTTTTACAGCGCTCGCGCGGTTGGCCCGTGGTGGTCGGCTTCCTCGTGCTCATTGGCCTCACCACGATGATTGCAATGCTCAAGCTGCAAGTCCTTCGCTGGCTGTTGCAACAACTTTTCCTGTTTACCACCGTGGCCATCCTCATTATTTTCCAGCCCGAACTGCGCCGACTGCTCGCTGAGCTGGGTAATCTCCCGCTCTTTTCCACCGACGAAGATAGCCCCCTCGATGTGGATGCAGTCGTACAAGCCACCGACCGCCTCGCGCGCCATCGTATCGGCGCCATTATGGCCATCGAGCAAACGGTCGACATCCATCAGGAAACTCAAAGTGGCGTCCTGCTCGATAGCGCTCTCACCCCAGAGATGCTCGACTCCATTTTTTTCCCCAACTCCCCATTGCACGACGGCGGCGTTGTCATTCGCGCGGACCGCATTATGTATGCTTCCTGTATTTTCCCACTCACACGTCGACTGGACGTGAACCGCACGCTTGGCACTCGCCACCGCGCCGCGATTGGGTTGAGCGAGGAAACCGATGCCATCGTCGTGATTGTCTCCGAAGAAACTGGCGACATTTCATACTGCCACGCCGGCGCACTGCACAGCAACGTATCGGTGAAACAGCTCAAGAATTTTCTCACCGAGAAACTCAAGACCCACACCGCGCCTGTGGAGAAACTAAGCTTCACCGCGCGCGTCAAGGATTCGCTGCGCGACCTCAGCCAAATCATCAACAAAAAGCTCCGCCCGGAGGATCGCCCGTGACCGAACAACCCCAACGCGACGAGCGCGACCTCAACGAATTCTGGTGGAAAATAGGCTCCGTGGCCATCGCAGTGATGGTTTGGTTCATCATCACCACCGTGGCCGGCCTTTCCTACACCAACCGCGGACGCGATGACAAACAGCCCGCACCAAAACAGCCCACCACCAATGCACCATCGCTCGCCAACCCCGAACTCAACGGAGGCAACAATCAACCCGACGATGAAACAGACGAATAAAATCTTTGGCACCGATGGCGTGCGCGGACGCGCCAACATTGAGCCCGTCACCGCCGAGACCGCCCTCAAGCTCGGCCGTGCCGCCGCACACGTTTTCAAAAACCTCAACCCCGAATCCCGCAGCCGCCACCGCCACCAAATCGTCATCGGCAAAGACACCCGCCTCTCCGGTTATATGCTCGAGAACGCGCTGGCCAGTGGCATCCTCTCGATGGGCGTCGATGTCCTCTTCATTGGCCCATTACCCACGCCCGGCGTGGCGCGCATTACCCACAGCCTGCGCGCGGATGCGGGGATTGTTATCACCGCCTCGCATAATCCTTACGATGACAACGGCCTGAAATTTTTCAGCCACAACGGCTACAAACTCGATGACACCATCGAGGCCCAAATCGAAAACCTCGTCTTCAGCGGCGACATCGATGATGTGCGCCCCACCGCCGGTGAAATCGGCAAAGCCGTCCGCATCGACGACGCACTCGGCCGCTACGTCGAGTTTGCCAAACGCTCCTTTCCCCGAGGCCAAACCCTCGAAGGCGTCACCATCGTTGTCGACTGCGCCCACGGTGCCGCCTACCAGGCCACCCCCTGCGTGCTTCGCGAACTTGGCGCGAACGTCATCGTTTATGGTAACCGCCCCAACGGCACCAACATCAACGCCGGCTGCGGGTCAATGCATCCCGAGCAAATGTGCCATTGGGTTCAGGAACATAATGCAAACCTCGGCATCGCCCATGACGGCGACGCCGACCGCGTGCTCCTCTGCGACGAAACCGGTACGCTCATCGACGGCGACGACATTATGGCCATCGCCGCGCTCGAAATGCTTGCCGAAGGATCACTCGCCAACAACACGTTGGTGTCTACCGTGATGAGCAACGCCGGCCTCGATGCCGCCATCGAAACTGCTGGCGGCAAAGTCATCCGCACCGATGTGGGTGACAAAAACGTCATCGATGAAATGCTGAAGCGCGGCCACAACTTCGGCGGCGAACAAAGTGGCCACCTCATCTTCAGCGACCACGGTACCACCGGCGATGGCCTCGTCGCCGCCCTGCAAATCCTCCGCATTATGGCCGCCAAACAAAAGCCGCTCAGCGAGTTGGCAAAATGCTGGAGCCGGTTTCCTCAACAACTCACCAACATCCGCGTCACCGAAAAAAAACCCTTCGAAGAACTGGAAGACGTCCTCGACCTCGTCGCCCAAGCCGAAGCCCAATTGGAAAAAGAAGGCGGCCGCATCCTCCTCCGCTACTCCGGCACCGAACCCAAAGCCCGCTTATTGCTGGAAGGCAAAGACGCCGCGATGCTCGAACAATGGAGCAAAAAAATCAGCGGATCCATCACCGCCCAAATCGGTGAATAATGGGACAAAGTGAAACTGGCCCTTCCCTCAAGCCTTAAGTCGAAACTCAGCATCCGCCTTTTCATTCGCCCGCGCAACGTTCACGGCGAACACAATCGCCATCGTGAACAACGCGCCGGAGGCAATCGTGTTCTTCAGGAAAACAATCGGGGGTGGAAAGCCTGTCTGACCGATGGTGAACGATTGCACCAACCCCGCCCAAGTCTTTGCGTAAACTGGATTGCTCAACCACGCGATTGAGTTGGCGACCAGAAAAAACGCGCACGCGCCGAGTGCGCCGCCCGCGATCAATGCTGCCGGCCGAGCCTTTTCGGTCATCCACCAGCCAAACGCCACCAGTCCGAGGTAAAGCGCGTAGGTCCCCCACATATGCGGGGTGAAGGTTGAGAAACCCAAATGCCGCCAGTGAAAATAATTCATTAACACATCGCTCACAAACATGAACGCCACCGGCACAAGCCACGCACGACGACCTTTGAAATAAACGCCCGCGCAAAAACAAATGGCGTACACGGGACTGAAGTTCCAAGGCAACAATCCCGGCCAGCGCATCAGCGTGAACAGCACCAGCAAGCCGAGCAGTAGTGGGATGTGTCGGGGAGTTTTCATTGTTGCACGCCGAGGAGTTTTAACTGCCCTGCCTCGTCTTCGGCCAGATAAAACCAATGCTCCGCCGCAGGCGAACAAGTTACCGCCACGCTCAAATACTCGCCGCGCCACGAGACTTCCTTGAGTTTCACGGTGTCGGCTTGGGTGAGTTGCTGTGCAAATTGCAGAAGCTTTTGCCGCGCGATGGGCGGAGCATCGGCGCTCAAGTTGGCTGCGAGATGGTTGGTCGATTCAGCTAGCTTTTCAAAAATCGAAAGCGCGGCCTTGGCTTCGCTGGAATCGAGAGCCACTTCGTGATCGGTAAACTCATTGTCTTTCGATCCCGTGAACACGGAAACGCCAACCGCGATCACGCCCACGAAGATGATGATCAATTGCGTGCGGCTCATTTTATTTCTCCAGCTTGAAATGCTTATCATCAAGCCCGCAAATGTAGCCCAAGTTGTGGCGGTTGAGCGGCCACTTGTCGTACGGCAGCAACGCCTCCACGTGGCCATCGCCCCACAAAATGGTGCATTTGCCTTGGTGGCGGAAATGGGCATAAGCCGTTTCCCAGCCGGGCCAAGCGCGCGCTTGAGAGGGCGGCGTCCAAAACCAATTCTCCTCCAGGGGTCCCATCCAGTTGCGTGCGGAATCGCCGAAGAGCACCGTCTCCACTGGGCACTGCAATTCCATTTTGTCCACCCCGCGCCATTGGTAACTGTAGTTTGGATCCCACCAGTTTCCGGATTGTTCTAGATTATTTAAATAATGGTGATTGTAACCATAGCTGCAGGTGTGCCCCTGGGCACGGCGGCTGTAAGATCGGAAGGCAGGGTCTTTCCAAACGCGCGCGGCATTGTCCACGTAGGGGCTTAAGCTGCCGCCGGAAAAATCCACCGCCTTGCCTGGCCCCAAGTAGCGGCCAAAAAACTGCACGCCGGTGGAATCCGCCACGCCGGCCAGTTCGCCGTCGTTGTCGTCCTCGTACATCGTTGAGGCTTGGCCGATTTGCAACAGGTTGTTTCGGCTTTGCGCAGTCATCCCTCGCTGTTTTGCCTTAGCCAACGTGGGAAGCAACAGGCTCGCCAAAATGCCGATGATGGCAATAACGACCAGTAACTCAATCAATGTGAATGCGTATGTGTGTTTTAATTTCATTCTTCGTCGTACCCCAAATGCGGTCGAAGCCATTTTTCGGCTTCGGCTTGCGATATGTTTTTGCGTTTTGCGTAGTCGGCCACTTGATC
>JAPKEI010000112.1 GCA_028872685.1 Verrucomicrobiota bacterium
GTGCCGTGATCTTTTGGGCTGCGGTAGTTGAATTGCAATTGATTGGTGGTGCCGCTTCCGGTGTAGTGGTAAAGACCGCCGGCCAGTTTTCCGAGGTCGGCTTGGCCTTGGAATTGATATTGGCCATTGTCCTCGGTGACAGTCATATCCAGTCCATACCCAAAGCTGATCGGCAGAAAACCAAGCAGCTTATATTTGGCGTGGAATCGGGTGGAGTAAATACTGCCTTCTTCTCGGGTGATCAAGCAGCGCAACACGTCATTGTGCTGATTGTGATCGCTATGCCAACGGCCAACCCAGCGGCCTTCAATTCCACCAGTGTTAGTGTTGGCGTCCCAATCACGATCAAAGGTGGAACAGCCCAAGCCCAGCAAAACAAGGCCAACCGAAAGAATCCAAACGCGCGGGTTCATTTGCAGGAGGTTAGCGAGCGGAATGCTTCGTGGCAATACTCACGTGAGCGAGGCATCACAATGCGGGCACGGACCGGGCCGGTCGCTCCGCAGTTTACCGCTGCATTGGCTACAGGTGAATCGCTTGGGTTTGATAAGAAATTTCCCGATTGCCGAAAGGCCAAACCAAAAGATCAGAATAAAAACAACCCCGATCACAATTTCATTTTTAGGGTAATCTTTCAATTTCACCACCCCCCATAAGGATAAAATTGCGATAACGGCAATGAAGCCCTGATGCCAAGAATTATCCCGTGCTTCAATACTACCCCAACCGGCGGCGGCGATTTTTTCATGCACGGTCGGCTGGACACTTTCAAGCACAGGCGGCGCGGCAGCGCTCCGCGTGGGCACCGGCGGTGGTGGTTCATCAGAAGGCGCATGGCCAAGCGTCGAAGGTGTAATGGATGGCAACGGAGCGAGTTGTGAAATCGGCGGCAGCGCGGGTTCATGGCTACTGGAGATCCATTCCTCCACTGCCGCGGCGCTAGCGGGGCGATGTGCGGAGTCCTTGGCGAGGCACGCCATGATCATCGCACACACAGCATCGGGCACTTGGTTTTGCAAACCCAACTCAGAGAGCCGCTCGGAGAGGGGCTTAGCTTCTACGTTAAGGACTTGATAGGTGACATCACCGCTGGAGAATGGCGGGCGGCTGGTGAGTAGCTCATAAAAAGTAGAGCCCAGCGCATAGAGATCGTCGCTGGAGCGGGGGATTTCGCCACGCATTTGCTGAGGGCTCATATAGAGTGTAGTGCCGCTCACGCTACCTTGCATGGAAGATCGGCTGAGGCTGTCGGCCATTGAAGCGGCAATGCCGAAGTCGGCGAGCTTCAGGTTACCTCTCCCATCAACCATCATATTGGCGGGCTTGAGATCGCGATGGACGATTTTGTTTTGGTGGGCGTACTCGAGCGCATCACAAAGCTGCGTCATCAATGGACGCAGTGTTTCCCATTTGAAACAATGGTCGGGTTGGTCAAGCCGCATCGTGGCAAGGTCTTGGCCGTTGATAAATTCCAACGTCACAAAAGCAGGCTCGCCCGGCGGTTGCACGAGATCGTGGATGCGAATGATGTTGTTGTGGCTCAGGTGACGACTCTTTTGCACCTCGCGTTTGAGATCAGAAATCGCAACGGCATCATTAGCCATCTCTGGCGGCAAACGTTTAATGGCAATTTCTTCGTTCAAATCTTCATCATGCGCCAGCCACACCTCCCCACGCCCGCCGCGGCCAATGGCCCGGATGAGACGATAACGTCGCGCCAACACTTCCCCTTCCCTCGCCCTCACACTGGTGGGCGCTTGCAACGCCAGCCAGCGATCGCCCACTTGAATGGTTTGGCCGGGACTCACGCTCAACCGACCGCGCACACCCATCCCATCCAGAAAAATGCCGGCAGTTGTGCCGAGGTCTTCGATGATGAGTTCGCCGCTATGCAGATGCAACCGAGCGTGCTCTCCCTCAGCGCCGCCAATGAGAATTGCCGAACCTGTTGCCGAACCAATTGCATGGACTCCCTCGCCAAGAAGAAATTCTGAAAGCACCACGCCATCTGATCCGGCCACTAGTACTTTGATTGCGTCCGTGGGCATCGCGGTTTTTGAAGATGGCGGAGAGGGCGGGATTCGAACCCGCGTTACCCGTTATAGGTAAACCAGTTTAGCAAACTAGCGCATTCGACCACTCTGCCACCTCTCCGGTTGGTCGACGGGCAAACTACCGTCCTTTGGCGAGCGAGTCAAACTCTCCGCGCCAATTGGACAACGCCCGCCGCATATGGCATATTTTCGAACTATGAAACCCATCGATCTCAAATCCCTTATCATCGGCTTCCTGTTGTGCGCCGTCGTATTCTTAACCCTCGGCCTCGCCCAAGCAGATGTCGTCAAAGTCCGCATCATAGGAATCGACAAAGCCTCCTTCGAAAGCTGGGACGCGATCAAGGTGAGTAATTGAGGCGGATTGGTTTTAAAAACCGTTCCGTGCTTGTCAACGCGCCTCGTCGGGTTGAAACTGAGCGCGATGGATATTATTTTGCCGGTTGTGTTATTTGTCGTCGGTTTTGTGGCGGGCGGGTTCCTCATTTGGCAGTTGAAACACAAAGAGTCTGAGGCTGCCAAGCGTAGCGCCAGTGAACTCGAAGATTTGTTTGGTAATTTATCGCGCCAAGCACTTTCTGAAAACCAAAGGCAATTTCTGGAATTAGCCCGCAATGAGTTCGTGAAATTACAGGAAGGATCCAGCCAACAACTCGACCAGAAAAAAGAGCTCATCGATTCCAGTCTCCAAAACATCCAACGCTCACTGAAAGATTTAGGCGAAGGAACAGCCGGGCTAAGGGCACAAGTGAAAACTTCCGGCGAACGGCTCGACAACCTCCAGGATACGACCAACCAACTTCGCCTCATCCTTTCCAGCAGCCAAGCCCGCGGGCAATGGGGCGAGCGTTTGGTTGAAGACATCCTTAATCTACTAGGCTTGATGGAGGGGAAAAATTACACGAAACAATCCATGGAAGGAGGCGACCGGCCGGACTTCACTTTTTTACTTCCACGAGACAAACGTCTGAACATGGATGTTAAATTCCCAATCGCTCATTACGAGAACTTCCTGGCTTCTGATGAGGACTCCACCCGCGCCGATGAGAAAAAACATTTCCTCGCCGATGTTCGTAGACATGTCACTGCAGTTTCCAAGCGAAACTACATCGATCCAGCCGGTGGCACAGTCGATTACGTGCTGCTCTTCATCCCAAACGAAAGCATTTACAGCTTCATCAATCAGGAGGATCACGAGCTCATTGATTTCGCAATGACCAAACGCATCGTGCTCTGCTCTCCGCTGACGCTCTACGCAATCCTTTCCCTTATCCGCCAATCCGTCGCCAGTTTTGCTGTCGAGCGCAAGGCGGGCGACCTCCAGATCCTAGTACAGGACTTCAGTAAACAATGGGAAGTATACGGTGAGAAAGTTGAATCCATGGGGAAATCTCTCACTGCCGCAAACAACCACTTCGACCAACTCAAATCCACCCGCGCCACCGCCCTTGAGCGCCCAATGCGAAAAATTATGGATTTGAATCTAGAAACACAGGATGAATCACTGCCGGCCATCGAGGTCAATGGCGAGGAGTAAGGTTCTGCGTTTGCCCGAATACTTATCCTGTGTTATCGTCCAAGCCACATGCGTGTATGGATATTTATATTGGGGCTTGTTTTTGTTGTCTCCGGATGGGCTGCGGAGCAGTTGCCCGAGATAGTTAGCTTCAATCGGGACATCCGGCCGATCCTTTCGAATAACTGTTTTTTGTGTCATGGCCCAGATGAAGGGCGGCGCAAGGCAAAGCTGCGTTTGGACGTGGAAGCGATCGCCAAAAAAGAGGTCATTGTTGCGGGTAAACTTTTGGAGAGTGAATTATGGGCGCGCATTACTTCCACCGACGCGGAAGAACGAATGCCGCCGCTCAAATCTAAGAAGGAACTGACGCCGCACCAAATCGCACTTATTAAAAAGTGGATTGAACAAGGCGCAAAATACGAAGGCCACTGGGCGTTCATTGCGCCGAAGTCCCCCACCCTTCCCCAACCGAAAACCAAATGGGGCCAGAACCCCATCGACCGCTTCATTGCCGACAAGCTCGACGCTAACGAACTCAAGCCTTCGCCGGAGGCGGCAAAGGCAATCCTCATTCGACGCGTTACATTTGATCTTACCGGCTTGCCACCGACCTTGCCCGAAGTCGAGGCGTTTCTGAACGACAAGAGCCTTAAGGCATATGAAAAGGTCGTCGACCGCCTGCTTGCCTCCAAAGCATACGCCGAGCGAATGACGCTGCACTGGATGGATGTCGCCCGTTACGGCGACAGCAGCGTGCATCACGCCGACGGCCCGCGCACAATGTGGCCTTGGCGCGATTGGGTGATCAACGCTTACGACACAAACAAATCCTTCAAGGATTTTACCATCGAACAAATTGCTGGCGACTTGCTCCCGAATGCAACCGTGGCGCAGAAAGTGGCCACTGGTTTCAACCGCAACCACGGCACCACCGATGAGGGCGGCCTCATCGTCGAGGAATATCGCGTGGAATATGTGGTAGACCGAGTGAAAACCACCGGCAATGTCTGGCTCGGCCTCAGCATGGAATGTGCCCAATGCCACAGCCACAAGTACGACCCCATTTCGCACAAGGAGTATTATCAATTCTTTGCATTTTTTAATAACAACGCCGACAGCGGCAAGCAAAGCCGCGGAGGCAACGCGCCGCCGATGGTGAATGTGGTTTCCGATGACCAACAGAAACTACGCGATTCAGCCCAAGCCCGCGTGAAATCGGCCACCACAAAACTTGCTGCCCGCAAAAAATCAGCTCAGCCGGACATTGGGAAATGGGCTATCGCCGCTGCTCTCAAAAACCAAAAACAGCCGCCAGAACCGGAAGGGTTGTTCGCGTACTTGCCTTTGGATGATTTCAAAGGAGGCAACACTGCCGAAAACGTGAGCAAAAAAACCGCCGCAAAACTGGAAGGTGGCGCACAGGCGAGCACCGGAAAATTCAGCGGTGCATTGCGTGTGGTGAACAATGGCTTCGTCAACGTGAAGGGTATCACGCCGCCGAAATGGAATGAGCCGTTCAGTTATGGTTGCTGGGTAAAACCCGACGCTGCCAATGCCAATGGCGCAATTTTTAGCAAAATGAATGAGGGAAATGCCTTTCGCGGGTTTGATATTTGGCTGCAACAAGGCGCGCCTGGAACGCACATTATCAATACTTGGCCCGGCAATGCTCTGAAAGTGGTTGGTAAAGAAAAAACCAAAGCCAAGCAGTGGTCGCATATCTTCATCACCTACGATGGTTCGGGCAAGGCGGGCGGCATGCGGGTTTACCTGAATGGCAAACAACTCGCGCACACCATCGAAGCAGATGGATTAAGCGGCACAATTCAAACGCCAAATGAATTCCGCATCGGCCGCCGCTCCAACTCTGCCTTTGCCAACAATATCGAAATTGATGACGTTCGCCTGTACAATCGTGTGCTGACCAATACTGAAGTAGCCGTGCTGGCAGGCAATGATCCCGTCGGCCCGATCCTCGCCATTGCGCCGAATAAACGAAACACCAAACAACAAGACGCGCTCGCAAACCATTACCTCAATACCATAGATAAAGAATATCAATCATTGACCGCTGAAATACAAAAAGCGCAAAGCGAATTGACGGCGTTGAGCAAAACCAAAATCACCTCAATGATTATGGGCGACCAAGGGAAAATGCGGCCCACTTACATTCTTGAACGCGGCCATTATTCGCATCCGCGCAAGGACGAAGTTATCATGCCAAACGTGCCGGCGTTTCTTCCGCCACTGCCCAAAGGCGCGCCAAAAAATCGTCTCGGCCTCGCGCAGTGGCTCACGCGCGCGGACCATCCGCTAACTGCCCGCGTGGCCGTGAACCGATATTGGTCGCTACTCTTCGGCAAAGGCCTTGTGAAAACAGTTTCGGATATGGGTACGCAGGGCGATTGGCCGACTCATCCGAAGTTACTCGATTGGCTCGCCACTGATTTTGTTCAGCACGGCTGGGATATCAAACGCACATTCAAACAAATGGCGATGAGCGCCACGTATCGGCAATCATCGCGCATCACACGTGAGTTGTTCGTCCAAGATCGCTCCAACGCCCTCTTGGCACGCGGCCCGCGCTTCCGGTTACAGGGCGAGTTTGTGCGCGACAACGCACTCGCTGTTAGTGGGTTGCTCGTACGCAAGATCGGCGGACCCAGCGTTAAGCCCTACCAGCCGCCCGGACTTTGGAACGAGGTGAGCCTCGGCGGCAACGTGCGCTTCCGGCAGGACAAAGGTGAGGGGCTGTATCGGCGCAGCATGTACACCTACTGGAAGCGCTCTGCGCCCGCGCCCACGATGACGATTTTTGATGCGCCCACGCGCGAGAAATGCCTCGTGGAACGCCCGCGCACCAACACGCCGCTGCAAGCGCTGGCCACGTTGAATGACCCGCAGTTTGTCGAAGCTTCGCGGCATTTGGCTGAGCGAATGATGAAAAGTGCCGGCAATACGCCAGCCGATCGCGTCGCCTTTGGTTATCGGATTGTCGCAGCGCGCGCGCCGAAAGCGCTCGTGTCACAAATTCTTTCCAGCGCGTTCAATGAAGAATTCGAGCATTACAAAAAGAACCCCGAAGCTGCCGCCAAATTATTGGCCGCGGGCGAATCCAAGCGCGACGAATCCCTCAATGCCGCCGAGCACGCCGCGTGGACGATCGTCGCCAGTATGTTGCTCAACCTCGACGAAGTCATCTCCCGTCTTTAACCGAATCAAAATATGAACCCACTTTACGAAAACGGCTTACTGCAAACCCGCCGGGAACTGATTTTTAATTCCGCGAAATGCCTTGGTGGCGCGGCGCTTGGATCGCTGATGGCACCCAACCTCATCGCCGCCCCGCGCACAGAGAACGGCATTGGCGGGTTAGCCGGCATTCCCCATTTCGCGCCCAAGGCAAAGCGCGTGATTATGCTCTTTTTCTCCGGTGGCCCGAGCCACATTGATATGTTCGATTACAAGCCGCGTATGCGGGATTTTCACGGCACCGAGCTGCCCGATTCCATCCGCAACGGCCAACGCATCACTGGGATGACTAGTGGGCAAAAATCATTCCCATGCGTCGCGCCGATGTTCAAATTCAAACGCCACGGCGCACACGGCACGTGGGTTAGTGAATTGCTGCCAAACATCGCCGGCATCGCCGACGACGTCACGCTCATCAAAAGCATGCACACCGAGGCGATCAATCACGATCCCGCCATAACGTACATTCTTACCGGCACCCAACAACTCGGCAAACCCAGCTTTGGCTCATGGATCAGTTACGGGCTTGGCAGTGAAAACAAAGATTTGCCCGCGTATCTCGTGATGATTTCCAAGGGACGCGGCCAAAGCCAAGCACTGTATTCGCGCCTGTGGAGCAGCGGCTTCCTGCCTAGCCGACACCAAGGTGTCAACCTCCGCAGTGGCCGTGAACCGGTGTTGTTCCTCAAAGACCCCGAAGGCATTGACCGTGCGGGGCGACGGCGAATGCTCGATGGCATTGCTAAAATTAATCAGGAACAATTTTCCGAGTTCGGCGACCCTGAAACCCAAACACGCATTTCGGCATACGAGATGGCCTTCCGGATGCAGGCGAGCGTGCCGGAATTGATGGATGTTTCCAAGGAACCCAAAGCAGTCAAAGAAATGTACGGCAAAGACACCGCCAAGCCCGGAACCTTTGCTAGTAACTGCATTCTTGCCCGCCGAATGGCCGAGCGCGGTGTACCGTTCATCCACCTCTTCCATCGTGGTTGGGATCAACACGGCGCGCTGCCCGTAAAACTGCGCCAGCAATGCGAGGATGTTGATCAACCCGTGGCCGCGCTCATTAAGGATTTGAAACAACGCGGGATGCTCGATGAAACGCTCGTCATCGTCGGCGGCGAATTTGGCCGCACTATTTATTCACAAGGCGCACTCTCCAAAACCAATCACGGCAGAGACCATCACGGAAGGTGCTTCACCACACTGGTGGCTGGCGGCGGCTTCAAGGCCGGCTACGAGCATGGTGCCACAGATGATTACAGCTACAACATCACGCGCGACCCCGTACACATCAATGATCTAAACGCCACCCTGCTCCAGCAAATGGGAATAGACCACGAACGGTTAACCTATCGCTTCCTCGGCCTTGACCAACGCCTCACCGGAGTCGAAGGGGCAAAATTGATTCCACAATTGGTCGGCTAGGCCGAGGCGGTTTCTTCACGAGTTTCTCC
>JAPKEI010000449.1 GCA_028872685.1 Verrucomicrobiota bacterium
GGCATCATTGGGAGCGACAAATCGCAGGAACAGGAACATCATGTCGGCCTTATCCAGAGCTTCCATGCCGGGAATATTGGAGGAGCCCGGCTTGATGTAGCCATCATTGTCCAGCCCGAAGAGCACAGTGCACTTGAAGCCATATCGCTTGGCCAGAATGCGGGCGATGGCCGGGCAAGTTTCTTCGCCGCGATACTCGTGATCGCTCGCGATGAACACGATGTGTTTTCCTTTACCGATGCCTTCTTTTCCTTCGTAGACCAATGGGCCCGCCAGTGCGGCGAGTGTCATTTGAAATAAAAGCGCAAATACAATGTGAATGTGTTTAATGGATTTCATGTTTTTATAAATTAACGTTAAAAAGTTTATTTCAATTCGGTTAACTTAAGGTTGCGGTAGTCAATGGACATATCCCGGCTACCGTGCAGCTGAAGCCCCAGAGGACCTTCCTTAATGGCCGACGCACTCTTGTAGGTCATTACCTTTTCACCTTGCAACCAAACGGTGTATTCCGGGCCAATGGCCTGAATGCGCATGGTATTCCAATCTTTTAGCTTGAGGAGCTTCTTAATATTCTTCGCCTCCACTGGATAGCCCTTGCCCGGGATGTACGGCGAGCAAGTCATGTCGCGATTTAGCGAGCCGCTGATGCCAATTTGAATTTGATCTTTGGTGCGTATATGTACACCGCTATCCACCCGACCCACGCCCATGCGGAATTCAAACTCCATCAGAAAATTCTGGTACTTCTTTTTTGTCCAAAGAATCGATCCCTTCTTTTTCGGCCCACTTTGAATTTTCAGGATCCCATCCACCGCCTTGTACCAGCCCGCAGCATCATTGCCCTTGGGAGCTTTCCAGCCGGCGAGGTCTTTTCCGTTAAAAATGGGTTTTAAAATTGGCTCGGCAAAAATATCGGAGGCGAACCCAAAGAGGATAACAAACAAAAACGGCTTGAATTGCATGGGCAAGATTGTGACCGATTGCTCCAGCGAATCAAGCCCCAACGGCTCTTGGGGATTGACCGCACCGCCGCGCGCAATGACAATCCGCCTTCGCATGCGTACCATTCTCCTTTGCTTACTTGCACTGACCATTCCCGTTTCCGCTCAGCAGGCGCCTTACGATAAGCCGCCCTCCGCGGTGCCGCCGTATTACCGCGTGCGTTACGAGGCTTCAACCAAGCCTGGCGAATTGATTTTTCCGGTTCAATATACGGTGTGGATTCCTGCGGGAGTCGAGACGCTGCGCGGGGTCGTGGTGCATCAGCACGGTTGCGGCGAGGGCTCGTGCAAATCCGGACAGACCGGTGCCTTCGATTTGCATTGGCAGGCGCTGGCAAAAAAGCACGGGTGCGCGTTGCTGGCACCTTCTTATGAGCAACCGCAAAAGGCCGATTGCCAAATGTGGTGTGATCCGCGCAACGGCTCCGACGACGCCTTCCGTAAAGCGCTGGCCGACCTCGGCAAGCGTAGCGGCCATCCTGAATTGGCCACGGTGCCGTGGGCATTATGGGGTCACAGCGGCGGCGGACATTGGGTTGGCGGCATGGTGATGCTGCATCCCGAGCGTGTGGCCGCCGCGTGGTTGCGATCGGGTGTGCCATTGTTTGTGCCCAATCCGGAACGTCAACTCATTAAGCCGCACACATTGCCAAAGGCTGCGCTCGGTGTGCCGATGATGTGCAATCCCGGTACGAAGGAAGGAGTCACCGTGAAGGATGGTCGATTTTCCAAAGTGTGGCCGGCCAACGAAAAGTTTATCAAAACTATCCGCCGCCGCGGCGGTTTGCTGGGCTTGGCGGTGGATCCACTTGCCGCGCA
>JAPKEI010000113.1 GCA_028872685.1 Verrucomicrobiota bacterium
GGACGGCCTTCATCGGACTTCACCACCAACGGCACCGCGCCCGTGGCCGTGGGTCGAGCCGTGGCAAAAAATTGCGGCACGCCGTGCACATAACCGGCAGGCTGTTTACCAAAGGGGATGATCGTTTCCACCGGCCGCCGACAGCCTACTCCAAGCATCCCCACACCCGCCAAGCCGGCGGAGGCACCCATGAGCTTGAGAAAATCGCGCCTCGAAAAATCTTCCGGCAACTCCATCGCGCCCTCGGGAAATTCCTTGTCGCTCCAATCCGCATGATCCGTCGCGTCATTGGCTTCGCCAATACTGCGCCAGTATTGGACTTCTGAGTCGTTTCCAATATGGCCGTTACTGGGGGAGGATTTTCTCATCGATGACAGGCCGAGCAACTCTCGGCAGTACGTAATTTCATTTTATTCACCAACGCCGCACCTTCGCGCTCGGCCTCCCAATCCTCGCCTGGCTCCCAGCCGAGGTTGAAAACCTCACTCTGCGGACGCACATGCTCGTGCGGGTTTCGATGACAATCGAGGCAGAAAGCCATGCTCAGCGGCTTGGCGTGTTTCACCTCGTCCATTTGATCAACACGACCGTGGCATTCCACGCAGGACACTCCGCGGTTCACATGCACAGCGTGATTAAAATAAACATAGTCAGGGGTCTTATGCACTTGCACCCACTTGACGGGTTTCTTGTTTTCGAACGATTCTCGGATGGGTTTCAATCGCGGATCATCCTTCAGCACTGAGCTATGGCAGCGCATGCAGGTCTCGGCGGTGGGGATGTTTGAGAACCACGATTTCTCAACGTCATTGTGGCAGGAACGGCAATCCATCCCCAACTGACCCGCGTGAATTTCGTGTGAGAATGAAACCGGCTGAACCGGCTGATAACCCACCCGCGAATATTTGGGGGTAAAATAGTACGTGACACCCGCAACTACGCAGGCACCCGTTACCAATCCGCCAACCAATGCAATCAAAGGCAGGCGATTGGTCCATTTTGGGAAGACGTTAGACATCCAAAAAAACCGCTCCGGCGCGAATCCTACGTATCCAGCGGCATCTTGCAAGCGATTTTGTGATTTTTTTCACAAGCTCCGAAAAGGTCGTTTTATTGAGGGTTTTTGTGAAAAAAATGAAAAATGGAGGCGAGGACCGGAATCGAACCGGTGATAGAGCTTTTGCAGAGCCCTGCCTTACCACTTGGCTACCTCGCCGTGGAAAGCGAGGACGTTAGACAAGCTACCGATTCAAGTCAATGATGGAGAGGTTTGAACCACCAAGACGCAAATCCGCGAAGGATTTTTTGGAATGCATTTTAAAATGTGCTAGCGCGAATGTAGCCTGGACCACCGGCCCGGGCTCAATACGGCTGCTTAAACCAAAACAGTCCGAAATCAACACGGGTTAAATTTATTTCCTTGGCGTCTTTTGTGCCTTGGCGGTTCAAACAAAACCCAACCGCTTACGCTCTCGCCATAAATCTCGAGGTTTGAAAATCCCCTTCGGCGTGATAATGCCAGTGATTAACTCTGGCGGTGTCACGTCGAAGGCGGGGTTGCGTGCGGGACTGGTGGGGTTGGCGATTCGGATTTGACGGAATTTCCCGCGGTTGTCGGTGCCCCAGGCGGTTAGGACCTCGTCCTCATTGCGTTCTTCGATGGGGATTTCTTTGCAACTCTTTAAATTCCAATCGAGGGTGGAGAGGGGGATGGCGACGTAAAATGGAATTTTGTGGCGGGCGGCTAGGACGGCTTTGGTGTAGGTGCCGATTTTGTTGGCGACGGCGCCGGTGCGGCCGAGAGTGCGATCGCTGCCGGTGATAACGAGATCGATTTCGCCGCGTTGCATTAAATGGCCGGCGGCGTTGTCGGCGATGACTTCGTGACTGACTCCCTGCTGCGCGAGTTCCCACGCAGTGAGCGCGGCGCCCTGAGAGCGCGGACGAGTTTCGTCGCAGTAGACGTGAAATTTCTTTCCCTTCGCCTGCGCGGCGTACATCGGGGCGGTGGCACTGCCGATGTCCACAAAGGCGAGCCAACCGGCGTTGCAATGGGTGAGTACGCGGGTGCCGTTCTTAATCAATTTCGCGCCGTGCTTTCCGATGGCTTCGCAGTGGGTGACGTCGTCATCGGCAAATTTTCCGGCGGCACGCAGGGCGAGTTTTTGTTTTTGGGAAATTGACGTAGTGGTTTTTCCGGCGGCCATCGCGGCGCGGACTTCGTTGAGTGCGTTTACCAAATCGACGGCGGTGGGGCGCGCGGCGGCAAGGGTTTCGTAAACACGCAGCAAGTGCCGCGCGAAGGCGGCTTCGGTTTTGCCAGTGAAGGCGCGAGCGCCTTGGGCGAGGCCATACGCGGCGGTGGCCCCGATGGCGCCTGCGCCGCGCACGGTCATATTGGTGATGGCGCGGGCGGTTTGACGGTAGTTGGCCGTGCGCGTGAGCTCGAAGGTGTGCGGAAGTTTGCGTTGCTCGATGAGCACGACTTCATTAGTGCGCGCGGAAAAGGAAACGGTTCGATAATGACGTGAACGGCCGTGAACGCGGACGTTCATTTCACACCTTGCTGGCTCCGTCAGTCCCGCTGGCCTCAAACTCGGCAATTTCTTTTTCGAGTTTGGCGTAGATAAGTTGTCCGCGCAACGGCTCGAGGTCAGGATCGGTTTTCATAAACTCGAAATCGCGGTAGCCGTAGTGCAACGCTTTACGCAGAGCGTTGGCGGCTTTGCGAAATTCAGCGGTGAGGGAAAAACTGCAAGCGAGATTGTAATGCACCAGCGGATCATCGGGGCACAAACGGGCGAGCCGACAATCGACCTTGAGCCCTTCCTCGAAGCGGCCGCGGCGGGTGTAATCATCGCCAAGCAGTTGCAGTGCCTCCACGTAACGGCGGTCACGCTTCACGACGCCCTCGAGAAAATGGATCTCGATGTCGAGATCGCGCTGTTCCTGGCGCGAAAGCTTTTTCGGGTTGTCGGTCTTTTTTTCAGCCATAACGGCGTAGGGGCAAAATAGCGTTGGTGGCGTCACAATGCCAATAACAACTTTTTCACCTCCCGTAGCCGTGGGCCGGCTATTTTCTTTTTAAGACGTGGAAACTTGCCTGCCAGCGAAATAAATTCGTCATTGCGAAGGAGTTTGAGGCGGTTTTTGTCGCACATTATCGAGGTAATGGCCTTGCCGGCGGCGATGACTTTCAGCTCGGATACAATGAGCAGATGCTCCATCGCCTCGGGCAACGGGCCAAAGCGATCGCGAAGTTCCTCGCGCAATGCCTTGAGTGCCTCACGCGAATCGGCCTGGGCGAGGCGGCGATACACGTCGATGCGCTGGCGCGGTGGGTTGATGTAATCGAGTGGAATGTACGCGGGCGCAATGAGGCACGTGTTCTCTTCTTCGGCGCGTTCCACCACTTCGTCGTACTCGTCCCATTCCCATTCCTCGCGCGGCACGGTGATCTCCGGAGATTTTTTGCGCGGCTGGGCGGTTGGCTTAAGTTTGGGACCGGTGTTTTGTTCGGGACTGAGCGCCAGAAAATCAAAGCGCGTTTCCACGTCGATCCGGGGTTTTACTTTTTCGCCTTTTAGGCGAGCGACACTTTGTTTGAGCAACTGACAGTACATCTCGAAACCGACGGCAGTGATGTGGCCACTTTGTTCGGAGCCGAGCAGATTGCCCGCGCCGCGAATTTCCAAATCGCGCATCGCAATTTTGAAGCCGCTGCCGAGGCTGGAATATTGTTTGATGGCACTGATGCGTTTGCGCGCGTCAGCCAGCAACGCGGCATGGCGCGGCAGCAAAATATAAGCGTACGCCTGATGCTTGTAGCGGCCCACGCGGCCGCGTAGTTGGTAAAGATCACTGAGGCCAAAGCGATCGGCGCGGTCGATGATGATGGTGTTCGCGTTCGGAATGTCGATGCCGCTTTCGATAATCGTGGTGGACAACAGCACGTCGGCTTCGCCGTTGATGAATGCGGTCATTACTTTTTCCAGTTCATCACTTTTCATTTGGCCGTGGCCGACGAGGATGTTTGCTTCGGGGACGATGGCCCGCAACTTTTGTTCCATCGTGTAGATGGTGCCCACGCGGTTGTGCAGGAAAAAAACCTGGCCGCCCCGATGCAGCTCGCGGCGAATGGCGCGCTGGATGAGCTGCTCGTTGTAATCGGCCACGATGGTTTCCACCGGCAAACGATCCTGCGGCGCGGTCTCGATGGTGCTCATATCGCGCGCGCCAGTGAGGGCGAGGTACAGCGTGCGCGGGATGGGCGTGGCGCTGAGCGTGAGGACGTCCACATGCGTACGAAGTTGCTTGAATCGTTCCTTGTGCGCGACGCCGAAGCGTTGCTCCTCGTCGATGACCACAAGGCCGAGGTCCTTAAATTTCACATCCGGTTGCACGAGCCGATGCGTACCCACGACAATATCCACCGCGCCGGCCGCCATTGCCTCGACGGTTTTGCGCTGTTGTTTTTTGGAACGAAACCGCGAGAGCAAATCCACGCGCACGGGGTAATCCGCCATCCGCTCGGCGAAGGTGAGAAAATGTTGCTGCGCCAAAACCGTGGTGGGCACGAGCACGGCAACTTGTTTGCCGGCCATCACCGCCTTGAACGCAGTGCGGATGGCCACCTCCGTTTTCCCAAAACCCACGTCGCCACAAATCAACCGATCCATCGGCTTGGGCCGCTGCATATCGCCTTTGGAATCGTTGATCGATTTTTCCTGATCGGGGGTTTCCTCGTAAATAAAAGCCGCCTCAAACTCGCGCTGCCACGCGGTGTCCTCCGGAAACCCAAAGCCCTCCTCCGACTCGCGCACGGCTTGGATCCGCAACATTTCGGCGGCGAGATCCTGCACGGCACGCTCGGCCTTTTCCTTCGTTTTAATCCAACGCTTGCCGCCCAGCGCGTTGAGTGCCGGAGTCGCCTTACCCGCGCCGACGTATTTGCTGACGAGATGCGCTTCGCTGACGGGCACATAAAGTTTCGGCGGCGGATTGTTGGGATCCGTGGAGGCATATTCGATGACAAGGCATTCGTGGCCGTTCTCCGCCTCGCCTTCGCGCGCGCCGGAAAGCGGCAGCACCTTCATTCCCTGAAACCGCCCGATGCCGTGCTGCACGTGCACCACGAAATCGCCCTCCTCCATTTCCGTGAAATTAATATCAAACGCCGAGCGCATCGCCGAACCGTGGCGACTCTTGAGCCGACGCGGACGTTGCACTTTGTAGCGGCCAAAAATTTCCGCATCACTCACCACCACCCATTTGCCGGCTGGAAACAAAAAACCTCGACTCAGCGCGCCCTGCGCAATCTCCAACGCCTCATCTTCACCGGCAAAACCGTATTCGCGCCAGAGTTCCTCCAAACGTTGCTGCTCGCCCTCATTATTGCACAGCACCACCACCGAATGATCCTGCCGCCGCCATCGGTGAAGTTGCGCAAAAAATTCGCGCCGCTGCGCTTCCACTACTTGCGGCTCCACCGCGCGGCGATCCATCGAGCGAAACGCTTCGAGGCTGTGAATTTCCAACGTGAGGTCGGCTCTCTCATCGGCCAGTTCGTGTAGCTCCACGCACGAAAGATTGCGGTCATCCATCCGCGCGAGCAGCGTCGTCCACTCCACGTGAAACGCATCGCCCGGTGGGATCTCCATCATCTTCTCCGCGGCGGCCTCGGTGATAGCATCGGGGTTGCAGAAAAGCAAAATCGCATCGTCGGGCAAATGATCGAGCAACGTAGCTCTCGGATTGTCCTTAAGGTGGCGCAGTAACCCCATCTCGCCACCGGGTGCGAATGTGGCGCTGTCGATCTTCTCTCGGGAAACTTGACTGAGCGGATTGAAGTAACGCAGCGATTCCAGTTCATTGCCAAAAAATTCGCAGCGCACCGGCCATGGCGTCGTGAACGGAAACACATCAACAATGCCGCCGCGTAAAGAAATTTCCCCGCGCGCGGTGACTTGCGCTTCCGGCTCGTACCCCTGCGCCTCCAGCCATTCGATAAAGTCCAGCGGATCCAACCGCTCGCCCAGCCGCAGCGTGCGCGTTCGATGAGCAATCTCCGAAGGCGGCAGTGTGCATTGCATCAGCGACGCCACCGTGGCGGTAATAACCGGCGGTGCTTCGCCCGCGAGCGTTTGCAATGTCTCAAGCCGTTCGCTGATGGCGTCAGCGTGAGGGAGTTTGTTTTCGTGCGGCAACACTTCCCAATCGGGAAAAAAACGCGCGGGTGCATCCACTTCCATCAGGCGCAGCCACGTTTCCAAATCCTGCTGGAGCGTTTCCTGAAACTTGAGGTTGGCCACCACGAGCACCACCGTGCGTCCGGTCCGCGCACGGAGTTCGGCGGCCAAATGCGCCCAACCCGCCGCGTCCACGCCGGCGCAGGACACAGCGCCGCCCGCCGCCACGGCCTCCCACAGGGCGTGGCCCGAAGGCGTGGTGGAAATCTGATTGAACAATTTATCTCGCCCACTCATCCAAGGGACGTGCCGCAAGCTACACACGCTAATTGCTTGCGGTCAAGTGCTCCCCGAGGTAACCTTTCCGTTAAATATACGTCGAAAAGTGCAAGAGGTTTATTCCTCAAATCCATTAATTTAATTAAAATGAAAACAATCGTCACCCTGTTAGCCGTTGCCACGATTTCCATTGCGAGCACGTACTTTGTTGTTTCAAACCAAAAATCCACAGTTCGTAGCGAACGCACGGAATCCGATTCCACAAAATACAAGGAACAACTCGCCAGTATGCGAAGTGAAAACAACGCCCTCAAAGCGCGCAAACCGCAGGTGCTCGTGGAGCAGGTGGTGGTGCCCGGCGCGGCCACGGGGTCGCCGCAGGAAATTCTGGATTACCTGAAAGAAATAGATATGTCGAACACCGACCGACGCACCGGCGACACCGATGCGCACCGCATCCAAGTGCGGCAGGTGATCCGGCAATTCGAGGCATTAACCGCTATGGGCACGGACGCGCTGCCAGCCATCGAATATTTCCTCAGCCAGAATCTCGACTTGGAGTACAAGGAAAACACCTCGGAAATCGTCTCTGGAAACTGGTCCGAAGGCCGGATTTATCCCGACCCCATTTTCCCGCCCAGCCTGCGCATCGGTTTGCTGAACACCGTGCGCCACATTGGCAAACGCGACGCGGCTGCCATCAGCGCGGCCGAACAGGCACTGTTGGGTGTACTGAACAAAACCCGGCGAGCCATTGAAGTGGCGTACATCGCTCAAGCCCTCGAAGATCTTTCACCCGAGGTGCACAAGGAAACTTATCTGCTCGCCACGCGCGATTTACTTTCGCTGCCAATCCTCGAAGAAGGCCGCGAAGTCTCCTTTCTCGATCGCCAAAACCGCGGGATGCTTTTTAACATCTTGCGCCAACACAAAGACACGCGCTTCGTCGATCAAGCCAAAACCCAGCTCGTCCGCACCGGCAAACAACGCCAGCGCGATGGCAAGGAAATCGAGGTCACTTATATAGACCGCTCCGTGCTCGGCTATCTCACAAGCGTACTCGGCTCCAAGTCGATGCCCATCTTGCGGGATGTTTATGACAACGCTGAATTAGACGACCGCAATCGTAGCAGCATCCGACAGATTGCTGCCGGCTACATGGGCACCAACGCGGACGCCGACATCATTGTTAATTCCCGCATGGCTGAGAGCTTCCAAATGCTCGTCACCGAGGGAGCCGATGCGAAGAAACAAAAAGAAAACCGTGACCGTGGCTTGAGCAATGTCAGATATTATCTCGGCAAACTCGGCGAAGGGCGGAATGTGACGGTCGAAACCATCCAATCCCGCCAACAATATTTGTCCACCCTCCGCGTGCAAACGCAGGACAAGGAAGTGCTGGTGTGGATGGATCGCGTGAACCAACGGCTCAAAGATATGGGCGACCCCGAGAAAGTCAAAAAACTCGATGGCCGTTTTGACCCTCGCCGCGCACCGCAAAAGCGCTAAACACCTAACAGCTGTTCAATCGCGCGCGCGGATGCTAACCTCCGCGCGTTGAATAATCACAATCCCATCATTGCCGCGTTGGACGTGCCCGACGCCGCTTCCGCGCTTGAGCTCGCCGAACAACTCGCCCCCGTCGTGGGCGCATTCAAAATCGGCAAAGAACTTTTCGTCGCCGAAGGCCCCGACATTGTCCGCCGTGTGCGCGACACAGGCGCAGCGGTGTTTCTGGATTTAAAATTTCACGACATCCCCAACACCGTCGCCAAAGCCGTCGCCAGCGCCGCGC
>JAPKEI010000114.1 GCA_028872685.1 Verrucomicrobiota bacterium
CTGACTTTATCTTTCAATTCGAATTCAAGCTCACGCCCGGTGCCAATAATGGTGTAGGAATTCGGGCTCCCTTAACGGGGAATCCCTCCAAGAACGCTTTTGAGATTCAAATCCTCGATGACAGTGCTAAAAAATACGCCAAAATCAAGCCCGCCCAATTTCATGGATCGATTTATAAACGTGCAGCGGCGAAGCGCGGTCATCTCAAGCCGGTGGGCCAATGGAATAAACAGGAAATCCGTGCTGAGAAAAATTTAATCACAGTCATCCTTAATGGCGTGAAAATTGTGGATCGGGCAGATGTCGCGCGTTACAAAAAGCCAGCCAAGGGTCATATCTGCTTTCTGGGGCATGGTTCCCAAGTTGAATTTCGCAACATACGGATCAAGGACTTGAGCCCTCCCGAAAAATAGAAATGCCGGGCTTGAACATGAAACACATTCAAAGAACAACCCGTCGCGACTTTATAGCTACTACTTCCCTAACGATTGGGGCTCCCTTTATCAGTCGTCTCTCGTGGGCGGCAGGGTCTCCCCTGCAGAAACTTCAGTATGCAGCCATTGGAGTTGGCGGCCGGGGTGCGTTTGATATCAATTCGATGTCCGGACACAAGAAAGTCCAGATGGTTGCGGCGGCCGATGTGGATTCTGGTGTATGCAAGAAGCTGGCGGCAAAAAATGCAGGCGTGAAAACCTTTTCAGATTGGCGCGAGATGTTTCAAACCATGGGCAAGGGCATCGATATCGTCAGTGTATCCACCCCGGACCACATGCATGGAATCATGGCGATGAGTGCCATGAATCTGGGCAAGCATGTGTACGTCCAGAAACCTTTGGCGCAAACTGTTGGCGAATGCCGGGCCATGCGGGAAGCAGCCCATCAAAACAAGGTGATTGCCCAGATGGGCACTCAGGGAGCTTCAAGTTTCAATGACCGCACGGCCGTTGACTGGGTTCAACGTAAATTAATTGGCAAGGTCACTGAGGCGTGGGTTTTTTGCGGGAAAAACTGGGGCGACTTGAACCCGCTCCCCGATCAACAGGATCCGGTTCCTGATGGACTCAATTGGGACGGATGGCTTGGGGTGGGAGAAAAACGGCCCTATATAGAAAAATATTATCACCCCAAGAACTGGCGACGAAGACAGGGTTTTGGAACGGGAACGTTGGGCGATATGGGTTGTCATATTTTTAACGCCATGTACCGCGGACTGGCTCTCACCGCCCCTAAAAGAGTGCGTTCCAAAACGGGCGTTCCCAATCAACATAATTGGACCAATAATGAGCATGTCGAATACGATTTTCCGGCAACTCCCTATACTGGTGGAGACTTGAAGGTTTTCTGGGTTAGCGGCAGCCAACGCGCCCCGAAGGAACTGACAGACCTTATTCCCAAAGGGATTAAATATAGGTTTGGATGCTTACTGAAAGGGGAGAAGGGTGTGCTACTCTTAAGGCACGGTAATACTCCTGTTCTATTGCCGGCAGAAAAATTCACAGGCGTGAAGTCCAAAAAACTTGAAAACATCGGCCATCATGATGCGTTTATTGGCGCAGTCCTTAATGGAGACCAGAGTCGGCTTTTATCGCCCATCGATTATGCAGCGCCGATGACGGAATTTATTTTGCTCGGGAATATTGCCATGCAGCACTCACCTAATTGGCTTGAGTGGGACGCAAAGAAGGCAGTGATTACCAATCATAAGGATGCCAACAGGCACATCCACCGCACTTACCGGTCCGGTTGGGGAATCATGAGAGCCTAGACTTATGACCTTACGATTTCTTGCTATCCTTATACTCTCGTCTGCCTACTCGCTGAGCGCTAGGGATAAACCCAACGTCCTCTTCATCATCTCGGATGACCTCACTGCGACTGCTCTTGGTTGTTACGGGAACAAACTCTGCAAGACACCGAACATCGATCGGTTGGCTACCCAAGGAACGCTTTTCAGACGCGCTTATTGTCAGGCCACGTTCTGCGGGCCTTCACGGGCGTCCCTCATGTTCGGTTATTACCCCTATGCCAGCAAAGCAACGGGTTATACGAGCGGTCGTAAAGAAGTCGGTGAAGACAAAGATAGCTGGGCGCAGCACTTCAAAAAAAATGGCTATCACAGTGCTCGTATTTCAAAGGTGTTCCACATGGGCGTCCCGACTGATATCGGGCCGGGGCGCGACGGTGCCGACGATCCTGCCTCATGGAACGAAGCCTACAACAGCCCCGGTCCTGAATCAAAAACGCCCGGGTTTGGCGAAACGCTGCAGGATAATCCCGGCGGCCTCAAGAAAGGGGCGGCAGGAGGTAACCGTTTTTCAACAGTCGAGGCCGATGGAGATCACCTTGTTCACTCGGACGGAAAAACGGCAGAAAAAGCCGTGGAGCTCATCCACAAATACAAGGATATGAATAAGCCGTTCTTTCTGGCAGTGGGATTTGTGCGGCCGCATGTTCCTTTAGTGGCACCGCGGAAATATTTTGAGCCCTACCCGATTGATAAAATAGTTCTCCCTCCCAAAATTCCGAATGACTGGGATGATATCCCCATGAACTCAGCCAACAGAAGGACTTCTGCAAATTGGCAAATGGATCTTATCCAGCAAAAGAAAGTGGTCCGCGCTTATTACGCATCGGTTAGCTTTATGGATGCGATGACGGGCAAGGTCCTAAAGGCGCTACAAGAAACCGGGCAACGTGATAATACCATTGTCATCTTCACCAGCGACCATGGCTACCACTTGGGCGAGCACGATCTTTGGATGAAGGTAAGCATACACGAAGAATCGGCAAAGGTACCTTTGATTATCTGTGTGCCGGGCAAGAAACCCGCGGTTTGCCATTCCCTGGCCGAATTAATCGATCTCTATCCCACAGTCTCAAAGCTGTGCGGCTTGAAAATCCCCGGCAACAATCAGGGCAAGGACATATCGGGTATGCTCGACGACCCCGCCCTTAAGGTGCGCGATGCTGTGCTCTCCAGTGGCAAAGGTAGACTGCTTCGCACCGAAAAATGGGCCTTGCTCGACTACGGAAAAACCGGGGAACTCTATGACATGGAGAAAGACCCCAAACAATACAACAACCTCATCAATGATTCCAAATACGCCGAGGTGCTCTCCGGCATGAAAGAGAAACTGAAAGCGAAGCTTGCTGAAGTCCAGAAGAACGACTTGGGTGAAAAGTAATAACGTGAAAAACGTACTAACCTTTAAAAAAAATACCTACATCCATGAGAAAAAACAAAGAAATCCAATTCTTCAAGACGTTGCTCTCTCTTAGTGTGATTGCATTCAGCTTGAATGCACCGCAACTTTTTGCTCAAGCCTCAAAGCCGAGGGTGAACAACGAGAAACCCACGCAACGCAAGCAAGTCAAGCGGATGCATCCGCATGCCCTCAAGCTCATTCTTCAGGGCAATAAAAAAGAGGCCATCGCCTACCTAGAGGCGACCTCTGAGAATGCGGTCAACCCTGAGCACACCAAGATGCTATTAGACCTTGCCCACGGCAAGCCGGACGCCTGGAAGTTCGACGCCGAGACTTGGCCATGGAAACGCACTCTTCCAGATACTTCCCTGAAGAAGAATGCCCCGACCGACAAGTTCACTATCGCCTTCGGTGGAGGAGCGGGCTATGTCCCCGCGAACGAACGCATTTGGGATACCATCGGGGCGATCGATCCGCGCGCCCTACTTCTGCTAGGCGACAATGTTTACATCGATGACCCGAAGACCCCCGAGATGCAGCTTTTTCATTACTACCGCCGGCAAAGCCAGCCCCAGTGGGCGAAGCTTGCCAGGGAAATACCGATCTATGGAATCTGGGATGACCACGACTTTACCACCAACGACGGGTGGGGTGGCCCGGCTATTGAAGAACCCAAGTGGAAGCGCGAGGTGTGGAAAGTCTTTAAGGACAACTGGGATAACCCTTATTATGGAGGTGGCGAAGAGCAGCCCGGTTGCTGGTTCGATTTCAAGCTTGGTGAGGTTCACTTCGTGTTGATTGACGGGCGTTACTACCGCGAGTCGCCCAAGGGAAAGGATCCTTCAATGCTCGGTCCCGCCCAGATGGAATGGCTCAAGAAAACCCTCAAGAAGCCCGCCGTCTTTACTGTGATCTGTTCCAACGTGCCCCTTGCTCCCAAGGTGAAGCCGGGATCGAAGGACACTTGGGACGGGTACGATGGGGAGCGCCAGCGGATCTATCAGTTTATCGCGAAGCAGAAGATTCCCGGCATCATTATTCTTTCGGCTGACCGTCACCGTTCGGACGCCTACAAGATCGACTCGGGAATCCAAGGAATGTACCCGCTCTACGAATTCAGCTCATCGAGACTGACCAACCAGATGATGCATGGCCTGATCAAGACCTCGCTCTTCGGGTACAACGAGAAGCAATCCTTTGGCCGGGTTGACTTTGATCTCAAGGCGGACGATCCGACGGTAAAGTACACCGTGGTGAATATTGATGGCAAAGCCATTCACTCCCTCAAGGTCAAAAGAAGCGAACTCCAATTCAAGTAGACCGCCCGAATCATGAATACACCAAAATCACTCCTCTGCACTCTGTCCTTAACGGTTTTCGCAATAGCTCTTGCCTCGCAGGCCACTGCTCAGGATGCGGAAACGCTCCGATTTGCCAGGATCATCAGTGACAACATGGTATTGCAGCAGCAGAAACCCATCACCCTGTGGGGATGGGCCAAGCCGGATGCTGAAGTGAAGGTTACCATGACTCAGGATACCACCATTGGAAAGTCGGCAGCAGACAAGCTTGGTGAGCCTTTCGGTGCCGGGAAAGACAACGATGCCTACACGGTAACGATGCGTTATGTAGAAAAGAATCCACCAAATCTGGAGACCCGAACGCTCAAGGCCCAGGCCGGCAGGGATGGCCGCTGGAGTGTGCAATTCCCCTCTGCGAAGGCCAGCTTTAAGCCCACCTGGCTCATTGCCGAGTCCGGCCAGCAAATGATTGTGGTGCAGAATGTGCTCATCGGGGAAATCTGGCTCTGCGCCGGGCAAAGCAACATGGGTTGGGGAAATTTCAACCGCAAGGACCGTGAAGCGGCTTCAGCTGATTTTCCCGGCTTGCGCTACATTGCATGGGAGGATTCCTGGTATAAGCCGCTTCCGGATGTGCGCAAAAAAATCCAGTGGCAGGAGTGCTCGCCTCAAACCGCGCAGCGCTTCTCTGCAGTTCCCTACCTTTACGGCACGTTCCTGCATCGGTATCTGAAGGTGCCCGTCGGCATCATCAATGTCGCCCGTGGAGGCACGTTGGGCCAAACATGGTGCATGCGCGAGGAACTGGATACCATTGGGGGCGATCTCATGAAAACGGTATTGGCCGAGCACGATTCCCAAACAGCCGTCTGGGATGACCCCAAGCAGGTGGACGGGTTGATGACTCAATGGGAAAAGGCCTGTGATACTGCGCGCGCAGAACATGTGACCAAGGTTGCCAGGGCCAAGGCCGAGGGCAAAAAGGAGCCGCGTTTACGGTTGCCAAAAAAACCTGGCGATGCCCGTGCCGGATGGAGTCCGCCAGCCGGGTTGTTTAATGCGACCGTGATGCCTATTCGTCAACTGGGCCTGCGCGGTGTCCTTTACTATCAGGGCGAGAACAACAATTTCATGCGATGGACGCGCTATGAATCCACGTTCCCCAAGGTGCCGGTTTCCTTCCGTAAAGCCTTCGGTGATGAATCGCTTCCCTTTGGCTGCATCAGTCAGCCCGGCTGGGGAACGTTCGGGATTGAACCTGAACTGGCTGCTGTTGCCGAAGGTTATGCCATTATTCGCGACATCCAGCGCCGTGCGCTTAAAGACGATCCGAATGCGGGTATGATTGCCACTTATCCCACTGGCAATTCCTACATCCATCCTGCTGAAAAACTGCCGGTGGCTGAATACGCTTCACTCTGGGCCCTGGCCAAGGTGTATGGGAAAAAGGTAGTGCACCGCGGCAACCAGTTCACGGAAATGAAAAAGAAGGATGGTAAACTCTTCCTCTTCTTTGATCAGGACCCTGTTGTACATGATCGCTGGAAGCACATTGAGAACAATGCCGCGTGGCAGGTGTTGCCGATGCCGCGTGAAGGCAAGGCGCCAGTTCAGGGATTTATCATTGCTGGTGCGGATCGTCGTTGGTATCCGGCCAAGGCACGCGAAGCCAAGCTGGACAATCAATGGTGCATTGAATTGAGCAGTGATTTGGTGAAGGAGCCGGTGGCTGCGCGCTATGGCTGGGCAAACTGGCCCACCGGCAATCTTGTCGGTCGCGAACGCAGCCCTGTGCCGACTTTTCGCACTGATAATTGGCCCATTCCCGAGGGTATGAATTATTCGCCGGAAGCCAAACAGGCCAGTGAGGAAAAGATTAAGGCCTTGCGGGAAACTGCCCAGCGACAGGCAATCGAGCGCAAGATTCGCCAAATGCAGATAGATCTTCCTGCCTTGGAGCGAGACCTGAATAAGGGGGATGCAAAGGGCCAGATCGAAAGCAAGATCAGCCGATTGGAGGCCCTTCTGAATGAATTTGAAGCCGACCCGTGGCTTTCCCGTCAGCTTAATGATTATGATCCAAAATTTGCAGGGAAACTGGAGAGACTCCGCAAAACCGTCAGCGACTTAAAGAAGCGGTAGTCCCTTCCCGCGCACCGATGAGCATGATTCTAATAACTTAACCCTCTTAACAATATCCATAAACTATGAAACTGAAATTCTCATTTTTACCTATTTTCCTTGGATGTGCCCTTGGCACGACCTGGATGAATGCAGCCAGCACCGTCGACCGCATGTTCAGCGATGGCATGGTGCTTCAGCGCGGGCAGTCTGTTCCCGTCTGGGGGACGGCCGATGCGGGTGAATCGGTCACGGTGTCTTTCCGTGATCAATCCAAGAAGGCGACTGCCGGCAAGGATGGCAAATGGTTGGTCAAGCTGGATGCCCTGAAGGTAGGTCCAGCGGGTAAACTGACTGTTTTGGGCAAGACCAACAAAGTTGAGTTCAAGGACGTTCTGGTGGGCGAAGTCTGGATCGGTTCGGGGCAGTCGAACATGGCCGGAGGGGCAGGAGGCTACGCCAAGAGAGATACGGACTTGGCCAAGATTATTGCCGAGGGACCTTATCCTCAAATACGCCTCTATGCCGGCTCCGCATGGAAGGTTGCCGACAAAGCATCCATGCCGAGGTTTTCGGCCATTCACTTGTCCTTTGGCTATGCCTTGCAACAAGAATTGAAGGTGCCCGTCGGATTGATGGTCGGTGCGGTGGGTGGCACGCCGTCCGGGCGATGGTTGTCCGAGGAAATGGCTGCCGCCGATACCGAGCTGGCAAAGCAATTCAAGGCTGCGAACAGTTACTCCCTGTCCGATTTTATCAACGACCGGGAAGCCTTCATGAAGGAATGGCAGGCCAAGGTTGCGAAAGCCAAGGCCGAGGGAAAGCGCGCTCCGCGTGGGCCCGCCAGAATCGGTGATCTCTATGCCCGTCACATTGAATACATGGTGCCCTACGGGATACGGGGCGTTCTTTGGGACCAGGGAGAATCCAAGACGCAGATACCCGGCGTGGCCGACCAGTACGTGGTGATGAATGCTCTGATAACCGGCTGGCGCAAGGTTTGGGGGCAGGGGGATTTTCATTTTCTGCATGTGCAAAAACCGAGTGGCGGGGTGTGCCCGTGGGATCCCGAGAACCCGGTCAACCGGGGAGCGAAGGCCTTCACTCCCAATTTGCCTGATAACCATTTTGACCGCCCCAACTCCTTGGCTTATCCCTTGGATCACGTTCGAATGGGTATGCTGAAGAATGCTCCCTTGGTCACCGCCCTCGACTTGGGAACCGGGGTGCATCCATCCAACAAGTCGGGCTATGGCAAGCGGGCCTGCCGGGTGGCCCTTGGATCGGTGTACGGATACAAGGTGGCGATTTCGGGTCCCGTCTACAAGTCGCACAAGGTGGAGGGAAAGAGGATACGTGTATTCTTCGATCACGTCGGCAAAGGACTCGCTTTTCGCCACGCCAACGTTTTGCAAGGATTCGAGATTGCGGGAGCAGACGGCAAGTGGCAGTGGGCCGAGGCAGCCATTGATGGCGACTCAGTCGTTCTCAGTCATCCTGAGGTGTCCAAGCCGTTGAATGTTCAGTATGCCTTTAGCAACAAACCGAGTTACGCGAACTTCTTTAACAAGGACGGACTCCCCGGGCTGACTTTCACCACGGTCAAGTGGGAACGATGAATTCGGCCCGACT
>JAPKEI010000115.1 GCA_028872685.1 Verrucomicrobiota bacterium
TTTTTCATTTTTAAAACCTTTATGATTTAGGGGTTAATTTCGATAGCCGAGTTTACGCGGCAACGGCGCTTTCGCGCCACACAATTTTTCCGGCAACAATGGTCATAGTAGGGCGGCCTTTAAGGGTCCAGCCGTTGAAGGGGGTGTTGGCAGATTTGCTGGGGCTCGCGGCCGCGTCGTACACCCATTCGGCGTTGGGATCAAACACTGTCACATCCGCATCCGCGCCCTCTGATAGCGTACCTTTTTCAAGCTTGAGCAGCGTGGCGGGATTCACAGTGTACTTGGAAATCAATGCGGGCAAATCGAGATGGCCTCCGTGGAAAAGTTGCATCAGCGACAGAGCCAATTCTGTTTCCAATCCAGTGATGCCAAAGGGGGCGTAATCGAACTCAACCTCTTTTTCATGCGCGCAATGCGGTGCATGATCACTGGCGAGAATTTCCAGCGTGCCATCAGCGAGCCCGGCGATAATGGCCTTGCGATCTTCGGCCGTACGCAGCGGTGGGTTCATTTTGCAATTTGTATCAAACGAAGGCCACTCCGTGCGTTGGGCTTCTGTTTGTAAATCACGGCCATCCTCGGCCCAGAAATGTTCACTGCCGCCGACTGCCGCATCAGTGAGCGTGAAATGATGCGCGCACGCCTCGCCGGAAATGCACACTCCGCGTGCTTTTGCTTGGCGGATAAGTTCCACCGACTTCGCGCTACTTATGTGTTGGCAGTGAATGTGCGTTCCGGTCAGCTCAGCTAATTCTATGTTCCGCGCCACAATCAAATCTTCGCCTGTCGCGGGCCAGCCTTTGAGGCCGAGATTAGTGCTCCAGTAGCCCTCGTGCATTACGCCATCGGTCACGATGGAGTAATCCTGACAATGATCCATGACCGGTAGGTCAAACATTTTGGCATACTCCAGCGCGCGCCGCATCAGGTCATTATTTTGCACGCAATGGCCGTCATCGGTGATGGCCACGACGCCCGCTTGCTTGAGCGAGCCGATGGGCGCCAGTTCTTCACCGGCAATGTTCAGCGTGAGCGTGCCGGTGAGGTAAACGTTCACCACCGCCTCGCGTTCGGCTTGGTCTTGAATGAGCGCCACCGTGGCGGGGCTGTCGATTGTCGGGGTGGTGTTGGGCATACACACAACCGAGGTGAAGCCACCCATCGCGGCTGCTGCTGATCCGGTGGCAATGTTTTCCTTGGCCGTTTGGCCTGGCTCGCGAAAATGCACGTGTAGATCAATCAATCCCGGGCAAACTACTTGGCCGGTGCAGTTGATCACCTCTGTGTCAGGTGGTGTTTCCAGCCCGCTGCCTATCGCCTGGATTTTTGCGTTGGACAGAAGAACATCCGCAGTTTCGTCACGACCATTGGCCGGATCAATCACACGCCCGCCTTGCAAGAGAACAGAACTCATCGGCCCTCAACATACCCGCTCGCGATAAAGATGCCAAGCGTGTTGCATATTCCCGCCGGAGCATGATCTTCTGCTAGGTCATAGGATGCCCGGGCGCATTTAGGGTAGTCAACAACACCCCGGGCATCTTACGGCCTAAAGGGTCCCGCCATAGAGCCTCCCGTGGTTTGACAAAACAATCCAAACTGCTAAAATCATGTCACGCGGGTGTCGTATAATGGTATTACTCCAGCCTTCCAAGCTGATAACGCGAGTTCGATTCTCGCCACCCGCTCCACTTCTGTTTAATACACACGCTCCATAATCACCGACCTTCCGATTGCTCTTGCTCGCGATTTCTAGGTTTCCCGCTGGGCCGCCAGCGCTTGTTTGGGGTGTGGGCGTTAGTGAAGATTTGTTCGAATCCGGAGATGACATCAGGGTGTTGGGCGGCAACATCGGTTTTTTCGCCGATGTCCTTTGAAATATCGTAAAGCTCGATGGGGCCGGTGTGCATGGGCCGACGGATAGCTTTCCATTTCCCTGCACGCAGGGCCTGCTTGGAACCTTGCTCGTAAAACTCCCAATAGAGATAGTCATGCGTTTTTTGCTCTGCACTCTTGCCGAGCAGGGTGGGTAAGAAACTGATGCCGTCTGTGGGAGTGTTCAATTTTACGCCGGCAATCTCGGCGGCGGTGGCCATGAAATCAACCGCGCCAGCCATGAGTGACGTGGTGCTGCCGGCCTTCACGCGGGCGGGCCACTGGACAATCATCGGTACGCGGATGCCGCCATCGTGCATTGCCCGCTTGATGCCGCTCACCGGGCCGTTGGCGTTGAAGAAGCCGACGTTGTTTCCGCCCTCGCTGTGCGGGCCATTGTCGGAGGTAAAAAAGATGACCGTATTTTTGTCCAGCCCGTGTGTCTCGAGCCGCTTGACAACTTGGCCGACCATGTCGTCGAGGTACGTGACCATCGCAGCTTGCCCTTTGTTTTGTTTTGTCCACTTTTTGTTTTTGTAAATGCCATGACTCGGCACCGCAGTGCCGTCACCGGTCTTGCGCATAGCCTCGTTGTTGGCATGCGGTAGCGTGTACGAAAGGTACAAGAAAAACCTCTCATCCTTGTGCGCGTCGATGAAGCCCAACGTTTCCTTATTCATCAGTGCCGGACTGTAATCAATTTTTTTGCTGGCAACTCCTTGGCCCCATTGACCCTCGTCGGGGACGATATTGCGCAGCTTGACGCGCTTTTCGTTCTTCACGAGAAAGGTCGGATAAAAAAGATGCGCGTGATGTTGATCAAGGTACCCAAAAAAGAAATCAAACCCCTGCCGCGTCGGCATGCCGGTTGACCCTTCGTGGCCGAGACCCCATTTACCGACTTGACCAGTCGCATAATCAGCGCGCTTGAGCACCTCCGCTACGGTTATATCCTCCGGCCGTAGGTTGTCTTTGCCATTGCCGCGAATGAAACAATGCCCCGTGTGTAGTCCTGTCATCAACACACACCGCGATGGCGCACACACCGTTGAGCCCGCATAAAAATCCGTGAACCGCATTCCGCGTTCGGCCAATCGATCAATGTGAGGAGTCTTGATGAGTTTTTGCCCATAACACCCCAAATCACCATAACCTAAATCATCGGCCATAATGTAAACGATGTTGGGTAAGGGCTCTGCCGCACTTGGCGTGAAAGCGGAATTGCAGAGCAGTGCGAGAAAAATAGGCCAAGTACCTGAAACCGGGAAAGAATTTTTGTTTGTCATTTTGTTGTGATGTTCGGGTAGCGCTTAATAAGCAATGATGCGACGGGCGGCAATCATTTTAGTGGGGTTTGTTCATGAACCTTTCCCAATCTGCTCCCGTATCTACATCACCCAATTCCCGCAAAAGTTGCACGGACAATCCCGCCTCATCAGCCTTCGCCAGCGTTGATTGCAAAACTCCGCCGGTGCTCCATTCGATTCCCTCAAACAGGGCGGGGCAGGGCGCATTCAGTCCAATCAGCCAGTAACCGCCATCCGTGGCGGGGCCAATGACCGCGTCGTGGGTTTGCAGGGCTTTGGCGGCTGTTCTAAAATCGCTAACCTCCACTTGAGTGCAGTCGGAGCCGATGATGATTGCGGGACTGTTTGCTTCGGTGAAGGCACGGTGCATTCGTTCGCCTAGATCGCCGGTGCCTTGGGGGCGGGCGATCCAGTCGCCGCGCAGCCATTGGGTGATTTCTTTTTCGGCGTTATCGGGCGCGAATCGTATTTCCAAGTGGGGCAGGGGGGCGAGGTGGGCCAGCACGTTTTCGGTGAGTTGACAATAGGCGGCGCACGCGGCTTCATTTCCGATGGTGGCGGCCAGTCGAGTCTTCACAAAACCGGGGCGTGGCGCTTTCACAAAAATGATGATTCGGGGCTCAGGCATCCTTGACTTTCTGCGCCAATCATTGTGCCATTGGCCTACCTGTTCAACATGGGATTATTATTTTGAAAAAATTCAACGTCGGCATTATCGGATACGGCTGGGCAGCCACCGCTCACATTGACGCCATCAACGCTTCGGGCATGGCCCAGGTCACTCGCATTTATTCATCGCGCCTGTTGGATGACGATGAACTCAGCACGCGTCACGGCAGCCGCATCAAAAGCACCACCAACCTAAGCGCCATGCTGAAGGATCCCAATCTGGACGTGGTGGATGTGACAAGCTATCCGTATCAACACGCCGACCAAGTGGTCGCCGCGGCAAAGGCAGGCAAGCATATTATCATTGAGAAACCCCTCACGCTCACGCAGCCCAGTCTGCGGCGTATAGTGGCGGCGGTGAAGAAGGCGCGTGTGAAAGTTTGCGTGTGTTTTGAGTGCCGCTTCGCATCGCAATTTCTAACGATTAAATCCGTTGTCGACCAAGGGCTCGTCGGTAAAATCCATTACGGCGAAGTGGATTATTATCACGGCGTCGGCCCGTGGTACGGCCAGTATCGGTGGAACACCAAAAAAGATGCGGGCGGCAGCAGCCTGCTTTCGGCCGGTTGCCACGCGATGGATGCGCTTTTGTATTTCATGGGCTCTACGGATGTGGTGGAAGTAACCAGCTACTCTACGCAGTCGAAAAACAAGATTTTCAAAAAATACGAATATGACACCACCAGCGTCACGATTTTAAAATTCAAAGACGGACGCCTTGGTAAAGTCGCCAGCGTCATCGACTGTCTACAGCCTTATTATTTTCACACCCATCTCGTCGGCAGTGAGGGCAGTATTCTAGACAACAAATTTCACTCCAGCAAAATGGGCGCACTGAACAAAAACGAATGGAGCACGCTCGCAACGCAGTTGGTGGATTCAGGCGACGTGAGCGATCATCCGTATCAAACGCAGTTTGAGGCATTCTTCGCCGCCCTGCGCGCCGACAAGGAAATGCCGCACACCAGCCTCGCGGATGCCGCTCGTACACACGAAATTATTTTCGCCGCCGACAAATCAGCCGCCACCGGCAAGCCGGTGCGGATCAAGCGGGCCAAATAATCATGCCCAAGCCATCGGCCATTGCCATCGGGGCACATCCGGATGACATCGAGTTCGCCATGGCCGGCACCTTGCTGCAGTTGCAGGCGGTGGGGTGGGAGATTCATTATTTCAATCTCTCCAGTGGCAACTTGGGCAGCGTGAAACTGAATGCCTCCCAAGCCACCCGCACCCGCGCACGGGAAGCCAAGGCTGCCGCAAAAATTTTAGGCGCCAAATATCACGCGAGCATTTGTCGTGATTTGGAAATCATGTACGATGTGCCAACACTTCGCAGAGTGGCAGCCGTGATTCGCAGGTCTAAGGCCTCGGTGGTGCTCACGCATTCACCAACGGATTACATGGAGGATCACACCAACACCTGCCGCCTCGCTGTGACCGCAGCTTTTGCACACGGTATGCCGAATTTTAAGTCCACGCCCGCCACCCAACCTTTCCCTCATAATGTTACTGTGTACCACGCCATGCCGCACAGTTTGCGTGATCCGCTGCGTCGCCGCGTGATGGCGGGTGGATTTGTGAACACAACGCCGGTTCGCGTTCGGCAAGTGGAAGCGCTTGCCGCACACCAAAGCCAACAGGATTGGCTGGATGTGAGCCAGGGTATGAATTCGTACATCAAGGCGGGTGAGAAAATTTCACGCATGCTGGGCAAGTTGTCCAAAAAATTTAAATTCGCCGAAGGTTGGCGCCGGCATTTGCATTTTGGGTTTAGTTCAGAGGAGTTGGATCCCCTGAAGGAAGCCCTTGGGGGAAATTATTTAATCAACCAAAAATACGAGCGAGCACTCGAAAAAGAAAACTAACATGCCGCGCAAACTCAGCACCATTGCCCCCGATTGGTGGGATTACACCACATTGGAAAACGACCTTATCCGCGATGCAGCCAAGCTCACGCCGCGTCAAATCGAAAAGCTCGCGCGACCAGGGTTTCGCGTGGTGATGTACGACACGCTGGAGGACTTTTACCTCGCCGAGGCGCTGGAATACATTGACGCGTGGCGTGCTTCCACGCCTGATAATCCCGTGGGCATCTGCGGCCCCATCGGGCCCACAGAGCAGCTGCCGCTCGTAGCGCGCCTCGTGAATGCTCTCGGGCTCAGCGTCCGTACGGCACATTTTTGGGGGATGGACGAATGGTATGACGGCAAGCGTGAGGTTTCGCTCAAGCATCCGCTTTCATTTGAAAGAGCCGATCGCGAATTATGTTTCAACAAAATCGACAGGCGCCTTTGCATGGCTGATGAAAATTTGCATTTCCCGAAAGCCGACACAAAGCCCTTCACTGAAAGCTGGGAAGGCGTGCGCTGCGCGGTGATGCAGGGCGGGCAGGGCGACATCAAACATTGGGCCTTCAACGATCCGTTGCCACGCAAGGGTAAATGGAAGAATAGCCCGCCGCCTGCCAAAGAATACCGCAAGCTCGGTACACGCATCGTGGATTTGCATCCGGTGACCCTCGCCCAAAACGCCCGCACCAGCGGTGGCGGTAACATCAGCCTTGTGCCACAACAAGCCATCACCGTGGGGCCGCGCGAAACTTGGCTGTCGGAGAAGGTGAGCATTTGGCAGGCGGGTGCACACGACAGCCCCTTCGGCCAACGCCTCACCGCGCTGATGATCTCAAAAGGCATCGCCGACAGCGCTGTGCCGATGAGCCTTTTGGCCGATCACCCGAACGTGCAGTTTAATTTCTTTCGCGGTGGCCTCGGCACTTGCGAAGTGGAGATGCACTGACCAGCCTTGCCCTCCGGCCAGCCGCCTTTATACTCCGCGCCGTGTTGGACATTAAATACATCCGCCAAGAGCCCGACGCAGCCAAAGAGCGGCTGATCGCGCGTGGCGAAGACGCAAGTCGAATCGACGAATTGCTGGCGCTTGACGAACAGCGGAGGGCGTTGGTCACTGAAGCGGAGACTTTACAAGCCGCCCGAAACGCTGTTTCCAAAGAAATCGGTGCGTTGATGGGGCAAGGCAAAAAGGAGGAAGCCGAGGCCAAGAAAACAGAAACCCGCGAGCTGGGGAGTAAGGTCGATTCACTTAATGCGCAACGGACCGAGGTTGATGGTGCTTTCAATAATTTAATTCTCACCTTGCCGAATCTCGCACACGAAAGTGTGCCCATCGGTGACGAAAGCGCCAACGCAGAAGTGAAGGTAGAAGGCGAAAAACCCGCGTTTGATTTCGAGCCCAAAGGCCATCTCGATTTATGCGATTCGCTAAAGCTTATTGATTTCGAGCGCGGCGCGAAACTGGCCGGCAGTGGGTTCCTGTTATACACAGGCTGGGGCGCGCGTTTGGAGCGGGCGATGATTCAATTTTTGCTTGATCTCCACATCCACGAACACGGCTACACCGAAGTCAGCCCGCCCTTTATGGTGCAGGCAGAGTGCATGGAGGGGGTTGGTCAGTTCCCCAAGTTTCTCGATCAAGCTTACGCCGTACAGGAGGGTCTCGATGGTGAAACGCTCGGAAAGCGCTATCTCATCCCCACCGCTGAAGCGCCCGTGGCAAATCTGCATCGCGGCGAAATTCTCAGCGAAGAGGAGTTGCCGATAAAATATTGTGCCTACAGCCCCTGCTTTCGCGCCGAGGCCGGTGCGGCCGGCGTGGCCACGCGCGGGATGATTCGGGTGCATCAGTTTGACAAGGTGGAGCTCATCAAAGTGGTGAAGCCCGAAACCGGCTACGACGAACTCGAAGCGATGCTCGCCAATGCCGAAAAAGTTTTGCAACTACTCGGGCTTCACTATCGCGTGCTGTTGCTGAGCAGTGGTGACATGGGTTTTGCCGCGGCCAAAACCTATGACATCGAAGTGTGGGCGCCGGGGCAGGGGAGCTATCTCGAAGTGAGTAGTGTTTCCAACACTGAAGATTTCCAGGCGCGCCGTATGAAAACCCGATTCAAGGCAGAGCAGGGCGGCAATCAACTGCCACACATTCTCAATGGCAGTGGCGTGGCGTTGGCTCGATTGTTTGTGGCGCTGATCGAAACGTATCAACAGGCGGATGGCTCCATCTCCATTCCGGAGCCTTTGCAGCCTTACCTGCGCGCCGACCGCATTCCCGGCTAATCAGAGATGCGCATCCTCCAGGCGGTTAGCGAATTTTTCCCGTACTCTAAAACCGGCGGCTTGGCCGACATGGTTGCGGGGCTTTCCGGTGCGCTGGCACAAAGCCACGAAGTGACCGTGGCCACGCCTTTGTATCGCGGCATTCGCGAGCAATTTCCCGAAATGGAGGCTATTGGGGACGAGTTTGATTTGCCCTTGGGGGACGCCAGCTTCACCGGCCGTTGGTGGCGTCATCAACCCTCACCCAACCTCACTGTGTT
>JAPKEI010000450.1 GCA_028872685.1 Verrucomicrobiota bacterium
ACACCATGATTGTAGAGAGCCGCGTTGGTCGCGTGATCGAGGTCGACAAGAAAGGAAAACTCGTTCATCAGTTCCCACTCAAGCCCGGTGGCACAACCAGTTCCCGCTGGGCGCGCCATACTCCCACCGGCACGCTACTCGTTTGTTCTGAACAACCCGGGGTGGTTACTGAGTATGACCGCACCGGAAAGGTGGTTTGGGATTATCTCATCAAGACCCGGGTCTATGGAGCCATTCGCCTGAAGAACGGCAACACCCTCATTGCCTCTGGTGGTGGCAAAAGCGTGGTGGAAGTTTCACCCGATAAAAAAGTCGTGTGGGAAATCAAAGGCAAAGTACCCGGCACAGAAATTGACCTCGGATGGATGACCTGTCTCCAAGAACTTAAGAACGGAAACCGGATCATTGGCAACTGCCACGCAGGTGACAAAAACCCACAGATTTTTGAGATTACCCACGACAAGAAGGTCGTATGGGAATTTGACGAGTGGGACCTCGTCGGCAACGGCCTCGCCTGCTGGCAGGTGCTCAATGATCAACAGTCAGCTCTTGTTCGGAAAAAATTGTCGAAATAATCCGGGTGCGCTCCCATACTTAGCTTTTCAAAACCAGCCTTCACCAGTGTGCTGTAGCCGATGAAACTCGCCGACATGAAATGGCCCGAGGTCGAGGCCCTCAGCCGAGACACTCCCGTCATCATTCCTATCGCCGCGCATGAGCAACACGGGCGCCATATGCCGCTGCATACGGACAGCCTATTGCTCGGCGAAATTGTGCGCCGCGCGGAGGATCGGTTGGGCTGCGAGGCGCTCTTTGCGCCGTTACAATGGCTGGGCAACTCGCATCATCATATGGATTTCCCCGGCACGCTTTCCGCCGAGCCGCGTGTTTATTTAGATTTGCTAAATGGACTGTTGGAAAATTTCCTGCAGCACGGCTTCAAGCGGTTGGTGCTTTTGAACGGCCACGGCGGCAACATCGTACCCGGCGCGCAGGCGGTGTTCGAGACGCGCCAGCGCCATCGCGACCGCACCGATTTGCTGCTGCTCTCCGCAACTTATTGGGAACAAGCAAACATCGCCGAAGCCTGTGACGATCTCGTACAGGATGCAATGGGCCACGCGGGTGAGTTGGAAACCTCGATGATGCTCGCCATCCGACCGGAACTGGTGGGCGATATTGCCGCCACCGCGGAGGTTCCCAAAGGCGAGGCTTTCGCCACCGCCACGCGGGGTTGGACGACGAAGGACCGCAGCGAACCCGGCCACATCGGCGTGCCCGCCGCCGCCAGCGCGAAAAAGGGCGAGGCTTTGTTGAACGCCTTCACCCTCGGCGTCGTCCATTTCGTTGAATCCGTCCGCAACTGGGACGGCCAAAGCTGGAACTGATCAATCATTTCAATGAAAATATTTTGCCCACGCATTGCCTTTGCCTCTTTACTGCTTACGTTCGTTGGCGGATTGGGCGCGATTGACGTCGAGGAACTTCCGCCGCCGGCTAAGCACAAGGTGGATTTCGTGAAGGAAATTTTGCCGATCTTTAAAAAGCACTGCGTAAAATGTCACGGGCCGGATAAACAAAAGAGTGACTACCGCATCGACGTAAAGGCGCGGGCCTTCGAAGGCGGCGAAATGGGCGAGGCGATTATTCCGGGTAAGAGCGCGGAGAGCCCGCTGGTGCATTTCATTTCCGGGCTCGATGAGGAGGTAGTCATGCCGCCGAAAGGCGATCTGCTTGGCGACAAAACGGTGGGGCTGATTCGCGCGTGGATTGATCAAGGCGCGGACTGGCCCGATGACGCGGGCGCGCAAGTGG
>JAPKEI010000451.1 GCA_028872685.1 Verrucomicrobiota bacterium
AAACCATCATTGAAGCAAATCTAAAGACGGCTACTTTCTGCCGCGTAAAAATGCCTCACGTTTATCCGACCATTTTATACTGCGATCAAAAATAGCCCCGTACTGAGAATAACCATGATAAGGTACTGAATTCTTTTTCCAGTGATTAACGGCCTGATCGTAGGTTTGGCGAATGGCTTGCAAAGCCTCCTTAGCATCACTATCACCGATCACGTTACTCAATTCCAACCGGTCCTTGGCTAAGTGATAAAGTTCATCCGTCGCCTCTAGGTCACCCTCGGCATACGGCCAGTACACGTATTTCCAATCCTTGGTGACTACTGAGAAACTGTGAACTGCCTTGGGGCCCCATACATTGGTGAGCGGCAATGCTTTGTGCGTTTGGGCCTTCGGATTGTTGTAGAGCTTCAGCAGACTCTTGCCGTCCATATTCTTTGGCACCGGCAATCCGGCCAGTTCCAAAATCGTCGGGGCAAAGTCCACATTGCCGGTGAGCGAAGCGCACCTCAATCGCTTGCCACTATTCTCATGCCGAGGATCAAACATCAATAGCGGTACACGCGATGCCTCCTCGTACGGCAACACCTTTGAGCCGTAACCGTGCGAGCCACAGAGGAAACCGTTATCGGAGGTGTAAATAATCACCGTGTTATCGGCCACGCCGTGTTTATTGAGTGCATCACGAACCATACCCACCGCCACATCAATCGCGTAGATCTGCTGATGGTATTTCGCCATCACTCCGTCGTAATCCTTATCATAATTCCAGCTTTCAAAACGCTCATGTTGGCGTCCCATGGTGCTTTGCTTGGAAAAATGTTTACCGGCCGGGCGGCCATAGTTAGCCGGCTTTGAAAATTTCTTGCCGGCATACACGTGATCAAACTTCGGATCCGGTTGCACCGGTCGGTGTGGTGCCTTGAAACTGATGGACAAACAAAACGGGGAATCACTCTTCGCCATGTCGGCAATAAAATCCTGACTGAAGGCCCCGTATGACAACGTAGCGTGCGGCCACTTCTTTGCATACGCCTTCATCGACGTATTTTGTGCGGTTCTGAAACTCGTCTGACCAGGGCCGCCACCCCAGCGATCAAAATCATTTTCCGGAAGCCTCTTACTTTTGCCGCCTGACTGCTTACTTACTTCGAACCCAAATTTGCCCGCAAACGCCGTACTATATCCTGCCTTACGAAGGACCACCGGATAACTCTGCTGCCAATGCGTCTCCACCATCGTGCCATGCTCGAAGTTGCAACCGGTTTTGTACTCAAACATCCCCGTCATAATATTAGCCCGGCTCGCCATGCAAATGGCTGTGGTGTCGTAATGGCAATCAAAGATCATCCCATCCGCACCCAATCGATCGAGGTTGGGTGTCTTCACGTCGGGTGCGCCATAGCAACCCATGGTACGCACAGCCTGATCATCAGAAAGCAGGAAGACGATGTTGGGGCGCTTATCCTTCGCTTGAAGTGCAACCACTACCCAAAGCAGACAACTGAAATAAAGAAACCGCATACCCATTTGTGAGACCAGAAGCAGGGTTAGGTCAATCCTTGAGCTGCCATTCCAGCCGCTTAAAAACCGGCTGGGGCCCCTGCCATGGATCGGCGGCCACTTCGATCGGCTTTGCACCACGAATCGTGGTCTTGGCTACCAGGCCGAGTTCATCCAGCTGTTCCCAGTTTTTTAACGGCACTCCGTCAGTCACGTTTTTGAAATCGCCCAAGTCGAAAGCCACCGTTTCCGTCTTGCCGCCTTTAAGTTTAGCTTCTGCCACATACGTGCGTTTTTTGCCGCGATAA
>JAPKEI010000116.1 GCA_028872685.1 Verrucomicrobiota bacterium
ATGCGGGCGTTGCGGATGACGCCGTAGCTTTGGAAGGTGGCGAAGCCAAGGGGGGCGGAGAGTTCGATTTCACCGGCGCGCATTTGCACGACTTTGTCATTGATGGGCTCGTCGATGATTTGGGCTTCGCCGGGGAAATAAATCGTGTCGCGGGCGGGGATGTTTTTGTCGAGATCGGGATTGATCGCGCGCACTGCCGCCTCCGCGTCTTTGGCGCTGAGAGTTTGGCCGGCGGCGGCGGCCTCCGCTTGGTATGCCTTCACAATGCTGGCGACGGTGGCGTTGAGGGGGATGAGATGTTCCTTGGGCGTCATCCACACGCTGAGGTTTTCCGGCGTGACGCGCAGGCGAAAAGTGTACCACTGATCCTGATTATATTTAAGGTAAACCGTGGTGTCATTTTCGGAGGCGTCCATGCTGTTGATGCTGGAAATACCGGTGACCGCACCGCCCCAGCCGCCGGTGACGAACGAGGCGTGTTTGTCGCCCACAGGAAACGTGAGCAGCGCAAAAAAATCGTTACCGTTCACCCGCTTCGCTTCGTAGCTGATTTCGTAATTCGTTTTCGGCAACACGGTGTTGTTAGTAAACGTGATGCCGGTGATGACGAGGCCATTCTCGATGTGCAGTTCGCTGTTCTCCACCTTCACATTGCCGCGCCCGGCGTAGTCGGTTTCTTTCCAGCCGGTGAGGTCGGTGCCGTTGAACAGTGCCGCCCACGGGGAAGGTTGGGTGGTTGCCTTCGGCAATTGTGCCAGCGAGTTGGTATCTTGTATGAAAAAGTTTAGGTTTTTATACTGCTGCGCGGCGTTGTTGCGTTCTTTTTGATGGAATTCCGCACAGCCGATAGCGATCAGCACGAAGGCGAGCATCGGCAAAGAAAGAGAGAGCTTCATGGCCAAATTTTATCGCGCTTGTGCTCGGCAGGCAATGGTAGAATTTTTCCGCTTAAAATAGGGGGGGGTGCGGATAGACCTTGTCTTACAGGCTCAGTTAGGACATACTCTTTAGCCATACACCTGAATTTCAACGGAAGGATTTATGCCAAAATATCGAGTGAACACCCGAAATGATCTGCCACGCGTTGGCGAAATGCTAGGGCTGAGCCGCGAGCAAGTGGCTGATATGCAGGCAGTCAGCGCCGTGTTGCCATTCAAGGTAAACGACTATGTACTTGAGCAACTCATCGACCACGATGATCTTCCGCATGACCCGATTTTTCAGCTCACTTTTCCGCAGCGCGGCATGTTGGGCGAGGGCGATTTCAAACGCATGCGTGACCTCGTGACACGCGGGGCAACCGATGCCGAGCTGCGATTGGCAGCGGATGAAATTCGTGCCACGCTCAATCCGCATCCCGCTGGGCAGATGGAACTTAATAAGCCTCACTTCGGCGGCGACACGCTCGAAGGAATGCAGCACAAGTACAATGAGACTGTACTTTTCTTCCCCACGCAGGGCCAAACCTGCCATGCCTATTGCACGTACTGTTTTCGCTGGGCGCAATTCATTGGCGATGGAGACTTAAAGTTTGCCAGCAAAGAAGCTGACCAACTCGTGCAGTACGTGAGCGACAATCCGGAAATCAGCAGCGTACTCATCACCGGCGGCGATCCGATGGTGATGAAAACAAAATTTCTTCGCAACTATATTGAGCCGCTGCTCGCCATCCCGCATCTCAACAGCATCCGCATTGGCACCAAGGCGTTGGCCTATTGGCCGTACCGTTTTACAGACGGCGAAGACGCAGACGATTTCCTGCGGCTCATCGACGACGTCCGCGCGGCGGGTAAACATTTTGCGTTGATGGCGCACAGCAGCCATCCCGTGGAGCTATCTACAAACGCGGCTGAAGCGGCTGTGCGGCGGGTGATCGATGCAGGCGCGGTGGTGCGCTGCCAGGCGCCGCTAATCAAACACGTGAACGATCATCAGGATGTGTGGGCTGCATTGTGGCGCAAACAGGTTTCGCTCGGCGCGATCCCCTATTATATGTTCGTGGAACGCGACACGGGCCCGAAGAATTATTTCGAGGTGCCGCTGGCCCGCGCGCACAACATCTTCACGCGCGCCTATCGCCAAGTGAGCGGACTCGCCCGCACCGTGCGCGGCCCGAGCATGAGCTGCACGCCTGGCAAAGTGCTGGTCGATGGCGTAGCCAAAATTCACGGCGAACGCGTTTTCGTGCTCAAGTTCATCCAAGGCCGCGACCCCGATTGGGCAAATCAGGTTTTCTTCGCCAAGTTCGATCCCCATGCCACGTGGCTCGATGACCTTGAGTCGGCGTTTGGTGATGAGAAATTTTTCTTCGAATCATTTGATTCGGAAGTATCCGATTTGGAATTTGCGAATGAGGAATAAAATATGAGGTTCGGATTTTTGATTCTTTGCACCGCGCTTACTTCATTAGCAGCCGTACCAGATTTTAAAATCACTCCGGTGCCAGATGGCAAGTATAAGCCGTTCCAAAAAGTTTTCAACCAACACATCAATGTCTTTGGCGTGCGCGTATTTGGAACGGCAAAAACGCCGCCGAAAAAGTTGCGGCACATCGCCATCGTGCTGGCGGAATATTTGGACAACAACGAGGACGGCAAGCCGGACAATTCCGCTGTGGTGGCTGAGTTGGTAAAACGCAATGCCTTTATGGCCGTGGCGGAGAATGAGCGCGCGATGGACCGCCTGGATGGCGAAGTGTTCGAGCGCGCAGGATTTCACGCAGGCCAAGGCCAGTTCGCAACGGAGACTTTGCCCGCGGGCGGGCGCTTTGATGCGACGTTGGAGGAGGTGCTACATCTCATCACGCACGAGGGGTATGCGAATGTGTATCCAAAAATTTTTGGCGAGCGTCCCGGCACGGTTTTAGCTCAATGCCTCGACCGCGCGCGCGGCGGGTATTTCCGACGCGTGCCTCGGCAGTATCCGAAGGGTGCGTGGTTTACGTATGACGACCGAACGTGCGATTATGGCTGCCAATGCACGGAGTATCTTTATTGGGCAATCACCTCAACGCTCGGCGCGCAGTCGGCAAAGCATCGGCGCGAGGAAATTTCCCACGAGTGGAAACTTCATAACCGTGAACTCGTCCGCACGCTCGACCCGCACATTTTCAAACTCATCACGGACGCAAAATACAAACTCCCCGCACGTTTACCGGACGGGAAGTATCGCGGGCAATAAATTTCACAAAGGCAAATCGCCCGGTTGCCTTGTCGCCATTCCTTCTTTGAAATGTTTACGGCAGACGGAGACGTAACGTTCGTTGCCACCAATTTCTACTTGGGCGCCTTCACGCAGGACGGTTCCATCGAGATCGGTGCGCAGCACCATCGTGGCTTTACTGCCGCAGTGGCAGATCGTCTTGATTTCCACCAACTTGTCCGCCCACGCGAGTAGATGTTGGCTGCCCTCGAAAAGGTTTCCCTGAAAATCGGTGCGTAAACCGTAGGCCAAAACAGGTACGCCCAGCGCATCGGCGATTTCGCCCAATTGAAAAACCTGCGCACGCGAAAGAAACTGCGCTTCGTCAACAAGCACGCAGTGGATAGGTTCGGCTTGGTCGCGCACGATGGCGTGCAAATTGTCGGCGGGCGTGAAGGCGTGCGCCGCGGCGTCGAGCCCAATGCGGGAGGTGACGCGGCCCTCGGTGGCGCGTGTGTCCAGCCGCGGCGTGAAGAGCAGTGGTCGCATTCCGCGCTCGCGGTAGTTGTGCGCCGATTGCAGCAGGGTGGTGGACTTCCCCGCGTTCATCGACGAGTAATAAAAAAACAACTTGGCCACCGTTATTTTTTCAACGCGGATTCAATCGCGCGCGCCACATCCTTGCCCAGCACGCTCGAGCCGTCTTTGGTGTAGTGCACATTGGCCGGCAGCATTAGCTCTTTCATCCGTGCCTTGCTCATCGTGAACAGGTCGTGCGTGGGTACGCCGTGCTTTTTCATCACGCGCGCGGCGGCGGTGTTGTATTTAATGGAGTCGCCCACGTAGCGCCCCTTCGCGCCCGGCGGCACGGGCGTGGTGTTGCGCCAAATCAATTTAGCCCCCGTCTTGTTTAAACGCACGACGAGCTTTTCCAAATTTTTCTCGTACACCGCGATGGCCACCTGCGGTTTGCCGCCCTTTTCCTTGGGGAACAAATTCTGCCCTTTCGGCCCCATATACTTGAGGTCGTGCAGACCCCAGTTGAAATGGATGACATCCCACTTCCCCGTGCCGAGCCACGCCTCGATGCTCGCAAGACCCTTGGGGGTGGGGCCGCCGTTGGTGGGAATGCGATGCAGGTTGGCCTTGCCCTTAAGAAATTTCCGCGTCGGCAGCGTGTAGCCAACGGAAATGGAATCGCCAATTAAAAGCACGCGCGGCAATTTGGGATCATCCTTCACCGGCGCAAAAACGGGATTGGGTTTGCGCTCGGGTTTCTTGGATTGGGAGTGGAGGCCAGGGGCGAGGAGAATCGCGGATATTAAAAAAAGTGTGGTTCGCATGCGCCGAGGGTAGCAGGCGAAACCGTCACGGCAAGGCGGATTTAGTAGAGCGATGGCAGGAGCATGCTACGTATGTCCATGGACGCGCGCAGCGCGTCCCTACCGGTGGTTGAAGGCAACGCAATCTGTGTATTTCAGATCGCCACCAAAAATATCCAGCGCGCTGCCAATGGTGAGATGGACGCGACCGGCACTGGCTTGTTGCACTGCTTCGAGGTCGGCCAATGAATTTGCGCCGCCGGCGTAGGTGACGGGGAGCGGTGAATGGGCGGCGAGGGTTTGCACGAGAGCGAGGTCAATTCCGGTTTGTTGCCCCTCGACGTCGACCGCGTGCACGAGGTATTCGGCGCAACTGGCGGCAAGGGTTTTCAGAGTAGCTTCGTTGACGGTCATTTCGGTGAAATTTTGCCAGCGATCGGTGACAACCCAATATTGGCCGTCGCGTTGGCGGCAGGAAAGATCGAGCACAAGGCGTTCGCGGCCGATGGTTTTTACCAACATGGCAAGCCGGTCGGCATCGAGGCGACCTTCGCGGAATACCCACGAGGTGACGATGACGTGCGAGGCACCGGCATCGAGCCAACCAGCAGCGTTATCGGCATTCACGCCGCCGCCAAGTTGGAGACCGCCGGGGAACGCGGCGAGGGCTTCGCGCGCGGCGGTTTCATTGCGGGAGCCAAGCTGGATGACATGGCCGCCGCGCAAGTCATCCTTGCGATACAGCTCAGCGTACCACGAAGCAGGGCGGTCGGAAACAAAGTTGGTCTGCGGCCCTTCCGCGCAATCCGAAAGCGTGCCGCCGACAATTTGTTTCACCCGACCCTCGTGCAAATCGATGCAGGGGCGGAACACGACGGGAGGGTAAGGGGTTGAGGGCTGAGGGTCGAGAGTCGAGTGGACGTCCGCGCGGCTTACGTCTCCACGGCGGCGCTGTACGCGGGATCGGGCACGGGTTCGCCGGCGCTAAGGCAGTTGACGATCCACGTGTCCTGCACCTCCATCACATCAGCAAGCGCTTCCTCGGGGGTATCGCCCTGACCGATGCAGTGTTTGAGGTCGGGGATTTCGGCGATGAAGCAATCCTCTTCGGTGCTCCAGAAAATGTTGATGTGATAATGCGGCGTGTTCATAGCGCAGTGGTCGGAACATACGCCACAAATACCAATTCGTCAAATGATGTGGGAAAATTTTATTGAGGTAGTTTTTCTTGCTGCGCACATTCCCCATTATCGGAAGGGCTACTTAAAACTATGAGAATAAAAATAAGGATTGTTGCGATTGGTATGCTTTCGTCGGCGGGGTATAGTTCGTTGAGCATCGTCAAAAACACCGATAGCGCCTTGGCCACACAGCAGGTGATGGTGGAGGCCACCCTCATGGATGGCGAAAGATTGCTGCCCCAGCTGCGTATTGTAAGGATGAATGGCGAAAGGGCGCAGATAGATTAGTAGACCGTTGCGACTCCAGTGCCCGGCCAAGCTCAGCGGTCACCACCGGTTTACAACTGGTGGTGCAACTCAAAATTCACGAAAGGCGCATTTTCTTCAACAGTAGATTCCTGTTGAAGGAATCTGTGGGCAAACTAGATCAAGCTTGTAGCCCTCGAGCCTGCCAGCGACCCCCCGTTGGATCTGCGTGTAAAATTTATTCTCATGGTTAACACCTCTCTAGCGGCGAAAACACATTAGGATTGCTCGACACTTCCGCGAGGTGGCCGCTATAAACGGTTGTCTCTTTTTGCTTATGAAGCGTAATGGAATTTTAGCGGCGGGGAATTGGATCGTCGATCAGGTGAAGATGGTGGATGTGTTTCCACAACGGGAAACGCTGGCCAACATTCTGCGCCAAAGCGAGGGCACGGGGGGATCGCCTTATAATTTGGTAGTGAATCTCGCCAAGCTGGGCGCGAAGATTCCGCTCAGCGGCGCGGGGCTGGTGGGCAAGGATGCGCTGGGCAAATACATCCTGGCCGATCTCAAGCGCCACAAGATTGACGCCCAACAAATCCAAATCACCGATCGCGCCCCCACGTCGTACACCGATGTGATGACGGAAGTGGACACCGGCCGGCGCACATTTTTTCACTGTCGCGGCGCCAATGCGCTTTGGAATGCGAAGGGGTTGGACTTCAAAAAATCGAAGGCCAAAATTTTTCATATCGGTTATCTACTGTTGCTTGATGCAATGGATGCACCGGATAAAAAATACGGCACCCGCGCCGCCGCCCTCTGCGCCAAGGCCCAACGAGCAGGATTGAAAACCAGCATCGATTGCGTGAGCGAAGACAGCGATCGCTTTGCCAAAATCGTTTCGCCCGCGCTACCGTTTGTGGATTACTGCATCCTCAATGAATTCGAGGCCGGCAAAACCACCGGCTTCACCATCCGCCGCAGCGACGGCACACTGGACACCGTGGCACTGCGGCACGCCGCCGGCGCGTTGCTGCAATTGGGCGTAAAGGAATTGGTATGCGTGCACTTCCCCGAAGGCGGATTTGCCCGCACGCGGGGCGGCACGGATCACTGGCAATCGTCACTAAAGCTGCCGCAAAAATACATCCAGGGCGCCGCCGGCGCGGGTGATGCCTTTTGCACCGGAATGCTGCTGGGCATCCACGAAGGCTGGGAAATCCAGCGAAGTCTCTTCACCGCCGTCTGCGCCGCAGCAGCAAACCTCAGTGATCCGACGTGCACGGGCGGAATGAAACGGCTTAATACCGTGTTGGCGCTGGCCAAGAAATACAAACCGCGAGCGGCGATTGGGAATTGAAAACCCAACTACGCGCGCTCGAGGTATTTTTGGTTCTTCACGTCGATCTTGATTTTCTCGCCGGTCTTAATGAAGAGAGGTACTTGGATAATCACGCCGGTTTCGAGGGTGACGGGTTTTTGCACGTTGCTGGCGGAATCGCCTCTCACACCCTCGGGCGCATCGCTGACGGTGAGCACCACGTTGGCGGGCAGTTCGACCAGCGCGAGATTGCTGTCCACGTAGGTGGCGGTGAGAGGCGTGTTCTCGGTCATAAAATCTTTCACATCGACCATTAGCTCGGCACGCACATTTTCCTGCTCGTACGTTTCGGGATCCACGAGCACAAAATCGTCGCCCTCCATATAGCTAAATTCCAGCTTGCGGGTGGTCATTGGCACAATCTCGACGCTCTCAGATGAGTTGAATCGGTTGTCAGAAGACTTACCGGTGTTCAAGTTGCGCAGCTTGGCCTGAATATAAGCCGGGCCTTTGCCGGGCTTCACGTGGCCGGTGTCCATCACGACGCAGACCGCGCCGTTGTATTTAATCGCGTTGCCGCGCCGAAGATCATTTGCAATAGCCATAAAAATTGGGGTTCAAAAACGGGCAGGGAAAGTAGCCGAGCGCGGGCCGAATGCAAGCTTGAATACGCTAGCTAATTACGGTGCGTTGGAGTCGGGTCGCTCGAAGCGGATGACCGTTTCACCGGGGCGCGCGAGCCCGAGCTTTTCACGGGCGTAACGCTCAACGGTTTCGGGGTCATTGCGGAGTGCTTCAATTTGCACTTTGATTTGGCGGGCCGTTTCTTCTTCGGTGGCAACGTTTTGTTGCAGTCGCAAAATCTCCGAACGCATCCGTTCATTTTGTTTAATGAGCGGCAAGTACCAAACCGCCACGGCGAGCAAGGCGGCAATGACGAGCAAAAACACCACAGCCTTCGT
>JAPKEI010000452.1 GCA_028872685.1 Verrucomicrobiota bacterium
CCATTCCAAAACCAAAGCGACACACTGTAACGCGGCCCAAGCTTGGGGACGCGCGCCTGCATTCGCTCGCCAACGAAATGGGCGGCGCGGTTGACTTGGCCGGGCGTGAATTTTTCTGAATGCGGGCCGGCGAGGAAATAGGCTACTTGCGTTTCGTAAATGCCATCGTGCCGGTTCAGTTCATCCACCGCGCGCGGGCCGTTGAATTCATCCATGCGCCACCACGCGATGGGCTTGGCGGCGGCGATGGCCTTGGCGGCGGGACCGCGCGTGGCGGTTGGTATGCGGCGCGTTTTGCCGGAAACTTTCTCGAGCAGTTGCAGGCACGCCTCGGCGATGCGCGGCTCGGCGGAGGGCTCAAGGCCGGCAGTGCGCGCAGCCCATGTGTTGTAGCCGCCGAGGACGTGTTGCTCAGGCGGAGGGATGTAGCCCTCGGAGCCGTTGGCGAGGTCGAAGGTGATGGTCGTTGCGAGCGGGCTTTGGGCTTTTTGTTTGAGGCCGGTGAGCGCGTAGACTTCATTGGGAATACCGGTGATGCCGATATCGCCAATACGGATGGCTTGCAAGATCAGCTCGGCCTCGGGGCGTTCGTGCAGGAAGATTTGTTCGCGCGCGTAAATTTCCTCCTGTGTCTTGGGCAGTCCCTCGGTCTTGGCGACGATGCGTTGCGCCCATTCGAGCATCTGCTTATTGGGCGCGCGAAACTTCAGCAACAGTTTGGCCTCGGCCATTGCGAGCGTGGCATTACGGTTGTATTTGATTTTGTCGTACGCGGCCATCGCCTTCTTCACGAGGGCGGCGGTGTAATCTTCAATCTTTGGATTGGCAAGCGGTCGCTTTGTATAATCGCGCCGCCAAATATCGCCGCTGCAGCCGTGGCCAATCGCACTGACAAACGGCGGATGCAGCGTTTCGTTTTTTTTGTTGTTCGGCGGCGTGAGTTGCAGCGACATCATATCGTTGAACAGCCCAAAGTAATCCGCGTTGAGCCCCTTTACGCCGCTGAAGTAGTGCATCGAAAAATTACTGAGCACGGCAATCGGCCGACCCTTGAGCGATTGAAAACTGATGAGCGAAAAGTCGGGGTCTTCCGGGCCGCTCTCGCCGGTGACGTTATCCCAATTACTGCCCGCGTGCATGGTGGCGCGCACGGTGGGATTCCCAAAGGGATCGTTGCTGATTTGGCTCGGTCGCTTGATCCAACGCCGCAACGCTGTGAATTCATTCGCATCAAACACCGCCGCACCCACCTGCGCTGGTTCTAGATTTTTCTTCGCTCCGTCAATCGCCTCCACAATCTTGCGCTTTAGCAGCAACGGATAACGCGGATCCACATTCGTGCCGAGGCACCCCATGCTCGCCGGCGCCGAGTGCGTGTGCGTGGCACTGATAAACATGCGGTCCGTGCGAATGCCGGTCTTCTTGCTTGCGGCTGCTTTGGCCTCATCCAAAAACGCGCGCGACATCATGCAGCTATCCACCACCACAATGGCCAGCTGCGTTTTGGCATCATCCAGCACAATGGCCCGCACCTTGATGTGTGAGCCCACCTCCTCCAGTTCGCGCTGGCGCATGCCGCCATTGACATGAACCGGCAACACCGTTGGCGTGGCATCAACCACCCGCGCCCCCGCGCGCAAAGCGGCTTGGGCTGGATTGGCGATGAGGAGGAGGGGAATGACAAGAAATGCGCGGAGTATTTTCATGGTGTGCAGCGATGAAACCGCGCCGCCGCCTTTTGCGCAACCGTAAATCAGGTTGTCTCTTTTCAGCGGCGGGGATATGGTGTCGGCAATG
>JAPKEI010000117.1 GCA_028872685.1 Verrucomicrobiota bacterium
GTGAGGCACAATACAATCGGTTGATCCGGGTTGGCCGGTAATACGGGGCTTTCCCAGTCGAGCACTTTACCCTTGGCCTGTTGCCGGAGCAGGTGACGCGGGGCCATTGATCCGGTGAAGTCGTACCAATCGGTGTTCTCTCCGTCATTCTTGATAATGCGGCCAAGGGCCGGCTTGGCGGCGGAAATCAAATTGGGAATTCCCTTCAAGGTTGAAGGCAACTCGCCGGATTGTTTCATCCCATTGGCCTGCATGACTTTCCAGCCGGCTTTTTGAAACGTCCAGATTTGTCCGGCTTCCTTTGCCTCCACCATCGAGGCCGCGCCGGATTTGTCCAGCACACCGGCCAGGGTTTTTCGGGGATCGAAGGGCAGCTTGTGCTCGGTCCAGGTCGATTGTTTCGGATTCCAAATGCGCGTCAGGTTTTTTTCGCCGATCAGTATATCCATGAACCCGTCATTGTTGGCATCAAGAATACGCACCGCATTGTCACCGCCATCCTTGCCTCGCAGCGAACTGCCCTTCAGTAGGTTTTTGTTCAACCGCTCGGCGCATTCCCTGAAATTCAGGAACTTAACCTTTTTGCCGTACGTCTTCTGAGCGTAATCGATCAGTTCCACCAACTGCGCGCTGCTGCTCCAGCCGTGTGGGTGAAAGACAAGGTTCATCACGCCCTGTTTGTGAACGGTGACATCAAGCGCACGTTTCCAGTCCTCAAGCATTTGCGGCTTTTGATTACCGATGAGGTTTTGCGCCTCCCAGTCGCTGGGCACCACGCAGGGGAATTCCCAGCACAAGCGGTTGATGACAAAGGGGTAGGGATAATCTTCAATCGTTCCCACGTAAGAATTCATCTTGCTCAAATACTTCCCAAAGCGCTCCTTGCCATCCGAATCCAGAACTAACTTTCGAGAGAGCGACTTATCAGTTGAAGTGGTGATGTTAAAGACCGATGTATCAATCTGTAGATATCGCCCATCTGCGCTCGTCTTATTGAAAATCTCTGCAAAAAACCGCGGACTGAGGCTATTCATCGAATCGCAACAAGGCATCCGATAAGCCACTGGTTTATTCCCCTTAATTTGGCTAAGCAAATCCACCCCGCCGTGGACGACATTCGCCGCTTGTTGAAAATTCCCTTTCTGTAAAAGTGGACACGGGTGCGTAAGCGTATGTACTTCAACGGAAACCCCCTCCTTCAACCACCGCAGCACCTGTGCATCCTCCGGCCCAATGCGGCAGGTCATAATACTCACCGGCGCCCGGCCGTCGATTTTCTTCAGCCGCTCAAGAATGGGACGCAGAAAAGTCTCATACTTCGCCGCCGCCCGCATGTCGTCGATGCCCAACGTAACCACCGCCTCCACTCCGTCCTCGCCCACCCATTGAGGCGTGATCAATTTCGGAAAATCCCGATGCGGATAAAACGGACTCGGGTCGTCGAGATAAGTCAGCCGATTGGCGGGGCTTTTGGAGATATGGGTTTGGGTGAAAGCCGAAAGAGTCAACGCAAAGAACAGCAGTAACCGGAAGAAATTCATACGTCGAAAGTAAAAGGCAAAAAGCAGAAAGTCAAAGCCACAACTCAAAAGTAAAAAGTGTGGATTGACCCTTTGCTTTCCCCATCACCGCACCACCACGCATTCGGGCAGGGCGGTTTCCAGCCCGACCACACCTGCATCGGTCACTGAGGTGGCGGTGAGTAGGAGCAAACGCAAACCGGTGCAGCCGGCCAAATGTTTAAGGCCGGCATCGGTCACTGAAGTGTCGTATAAATAGAGCGCGTGCAATTTTGTTTCCCCGGCAATCTTGGCGAGGGCGGTATCGGTCACCGCTAAATTGCTGAGCCCCAGCCACAGCAGATTTCCCTCGGCATCGAAACCGTGATCCACCGCCAGCGATTCCAGCGCGACCTTTAGTGTCCCCTTTTGTTGGAGGGCGCGCAGCAAGGGATCGTCCGTGGGTGTACTAGGCGTCACGGGTGGGGAGTTGGTTGAGGGGACGTCGGTCGCGTTAGTGCGAATTAGCACCGGGGTGTTCGTGACATTTTCCGCGCCGCTATTGATATCCCCATTCGCGGGCGGCGGGAGGTCGAGCGGTTCCTTTTCCTTCATCGTCACCGCCAAAAAAATAGCCAGCGCCAAGCCAAGCCCACATAATGAAACGATGATGATTTGATTTCTGGATACTGCAGCCATTTGACGCTGGCGTCAGTGTGCCTATCCGCATGCAGGACAGCAAGGGAAGGTTATTGCGCGGCCTGAAACTCAACCGACAAGCGTTGCCCCTCGGCCACGGCTTCGGGGATCATTTGGTCGGTGAGGATCTCCTTGTCGCGCTGGGCGCGCGTGTGATTGGCCGCCGCGGCGAGGTTTAGCCATTTGTAGGCTTGCACGAGATCCTGTTCCTTTCCAATGCCATGTGCAAAGCACAAGCCCACATAGTATTGCGCATCCACATGTAAATTTTCCGCCGCTTGCAAAAACCATTTTACCGCTTCAGCATCATCCTTGGGCACACCCTCGCCCACCCGATGCAAATAGCCCATTTGAAATTGCGCATCTGGATAGCCTTGATCAGCGGCGCGTTTCATCCATGCGGCGGCAGCCTGATCATCCTCTAACACGCCGCGACCCTCGGCCAACATCAGCGCCAGATTGTAGCGCGCTTCCATCAATCCCTGCTTCGCCGCGCGTTCGCAGTACATCGCGGCCAGCGGAACATCCTGCTGCACTCCCGCACCTTTTTCGAGCATCAATGCGTAGTTAAACTGCGCCTGCTTCAAACCCGAATCAGCAGCCTTTCGATACCACTCAGCCGCCATGGCCAACTGCCCGGCCATGTCGTGCTTCAACGCCAAATTAAACTGCGCAACGGAGTCGCCCGCTTCAGCTTTGCTTTGATCGATCGGCGGTGGCGTATCGATTGGACGCGCGAAGCCGTTGGTCGGAGGGATCACAATCTCCGAAGTTCCCGTTGTTCCCATGGAACCACAGCCCGCCAGCAAAAATGCCACGGCCAAACCCGTTGTCGCACACATGTTCATATTTGTATTCATGCCAAAACGCCGCTCTTGGAATAGCGGGTACAGTAGCAAAAATGGAGACGCCGATCAAGTCCTGAACGTTACACGCTCAGTCAGGTGTGCCCATCTCCGCCCGCAACGAATCCAGATCTGCCTCACTCAGTTGCCGCGCCACCGCATCGAGATTTTTGCCTGCCTTGCGATCGCCCTGATTGGCCGCCTGAAAAAAGAACCGATACGCCTGCAACAGATCCTGCTCCACACCATCACCTGAGAAATGCCGAGCGCCCAAATTATTTTGCGCGAGCATATGACCGGCGGCCGCGGCTTGTTGCAGCCATTCCACCGCCACGTCATCATCCAGTTCCACCTCCATGCCCAGCGCATGACGCCAGCCGAGCTCATACTGCGCCTCCACATCACCCGCTTCGGCCTTGGCCGCCAGTGCATCCAGACTGAAATTTTCCTCGGTTTCCTCCATTACACATTTTCCGGTACAACAAACGGCTTTCGGTAAGGCCTTGAAAGAAGTGCATTGGCTCCTTCATTTTTGAAACGTTCTCCAATGGGATCAAATTCGAGCTGCTTACCGATCTGATAGGTAGTGTCTCCAAGCTTCAGCCCAATGCCTTTGAGGTTATCGTTGAGAGCTTCAAATCCTTCACTTACTTGTGGGTTTTTGTGGAACTTGCGTGATTTGAGATCAAAGGCTTCCTTCTCGCCGGTGCGGTAACTAATGTTCCCCAGGTGGCAAAGCGCACTGGAGTAATGGCCCTCAGCTACGTCTGCATTTAAATGGTCGCGTTTACGGCTGCGCACACAGTCGATAAAGTTTCCGAAAGGACCACCTGGTTGAACTTCACCGCCGAGGTTGTCCAGACCAACGGCTTTCCCACCATTTTTGGGATAGAACTTACCTCCGGTGATCTTGCCTTCGGTGGTGTAGTATTCATTTTTTACCACCCGAGGAATGTTGTGTTTGCCCACGAGCCCCCGGGTTTCAAAAATCAGGAGGGCTTCATCATACTCATAAACAGCCATTTGGGTATTGGGGGTTTCGCCCTGATCTTCGTAACCGAACCGGCCTCCGATACTCCAGACACTCTTGGGCATGGTAGCACCCTTAATGGCCCAACGGGCGACATCCATTTCATGGACACCCTGATTGCCCGTGTCGCCATTACCGGTTTCCCAGAACCAGTGCCAGTTATAATGAACCAAATTACCATGGTAGGCTTGTTCTGCAGCCGGTCCCAGCCAAAGATTATAGTCTAGGCCTTTGGGGGGCGTGCCCGTTGTTTTATTGCCGATACTCCACCGTGGCTTGCAGCAGTACCCCTTGCTAACCTGTAGCTTTCCGTATTTGCCTGAGTGTACCGCAGCAATTTCGCGCGCGCGCCCACCGCTGCTGCGTTGTTGAGTGCCGTGTTGCACAATGCGGTTATATTTCTCGGCCGCCTCCACCAGTTTTCGGCCTTCGTATATGTTGTGGGAAATGGGTTTTTCAATGTAGGCATCCTTGCCAGCTTGGCAGGCCCAAATGCCGATTAAGGAATGCCAGTGGTTACAAGTGGCTACCGATACTGCGTCCAGATCTTTGTCTTCTAATGCCTCGCGAACATCCTGAACACACTTGGGGCGTTTACCCTGTTTACCTTCCACTGTGCGTGAACGGCCTTCAAAGAGCCGGCTGTCCGGGTCGATGAGATAAGCAATCTCCACATTCTTCATGCCCAGATACGCGCCCATATGGCTTTGTCCACGGCCATTGATGCCGGCGATGCCAATGCGCACGCGGTCGTTCGCACCAAACACTCGGGATGGAACAAAGTTAACCGCTAGAGCAGAGGCGGCTGCAGAGGTTTTAAGGAAGGAACGGCGATTGATTTTGTTCACGGGATGTTAAGTGGTTTAGGTTTGTGGTGTAATGATGCCGTAATGGTGACAGAACTTTAGACTTGGGCAAGCCTCTTTGGTTCTGAGATTCTCTGTTGGTGGCTATCCATTACAAAGGTGACGGGGCCATCATTTACCAGACTTACCTTCATCATGGCCCCGAATTCGCCGGTTTTTACCGGAACTTTGAGTTGAGTGAGTTTTTCACAGAAATATTTGTATAATCGTTCCCCTTCTTCAGGTGGTGCGGCACTTGTGAAACTTGGCCGGCGACCTTTACGCCAGTCACCCGCTAAGGTGAATTGGCTGATCACCAGTGCCTCCCCATTCACATCGCGAATTGACCGGTTCATTTTGCCTTCATCATCATTAAAAATCCGAAAGCCCGCGATGCGATCGGCAAGAAATTCAGCATCGGCTTCGGTGTCTCCCTGAGCAACACCCAGTAGGATAACCAAGCCGGTTTCAATTTCACCGGTAACACGATCTTCTACAGTAACCTTGCCTTCACTGACGCGTTGCAGTACGGCAATCATTAACTCCAGTTAAGCCACTCTTTGAGGGTAAGAATGTCTTTTTTGATGGCCACAATCTGGTTGGGCACGTTTTCCTTGGTGAAGGGTTTCAGGTATTCCACGTGCAGGTTGATCGGGCCGCTGTATCCGCTCTTGATAAGTTGACCCGGGTATTTTTTGTCGACTATCCCCTCGGCGAGCGAGCAGTTATCACGCTTGTTGTCTTTCCATCGAAAGCTCTTAACATATAACGCTCCAATTCTAGGGCGGAGCAAATTCGCGTGCAACGGCCACGCGCGCGTTCCCTCGGCGGTGGCATGGCTCATGTCAAAACCAACCGCCAGATGCTTCGGATCGTGAGCTTTGAAGAGTTCATGTAAATCCCACAAGGGAGCACCGACATAGTTGCTGCCCGAATGGTTTTGGTAGATGGCCTGAAGTCCAAGTTCCTTGTTGAGTGCCACCAAATTCTTAAGTATGGGCCGCAGCTCATCCATCTGGCCTGTAATCGGTTTTTTTAAATCATACTTGTGATAGCCCATCCGGTATCGTTTAACCCCAAGCTTGGCTGCCACCTGTAACTGCTGGATATTCAATTTGTCATCAGCGTTATTGATGCCCGAAGCCATGATGGTCATCTTCAGTCCCCGCTTCTTTAGGGCAGCCATCATTTTTGGTAACTCATCAGGAACCTGCTCAGGTGTGATCTGTCCACCAGGCCGGATGGTTCCTTCGATGCCATCAAAGCCCAGTTCAGCAATCAGATCGGCCAGATCATCATAACTGAGCATTTGGAGTGGCTTGGTGAACACGCAAAAGGGATTGCGTCTTTTCTTCACGAGGGCCTCGGCTTGCAACAAAGGCGCAGAAGCAACGGCAGCTGCGGAGGTGGTGATGAATTGTCGGCGATGCATGCGGGGACTGTGCCGCGCCAGTACGCGGGCGGCAATCATTTAACCCTTTCCCTTCCCCCTACCCTCCCCCATAGAATGTCGCCATGCGCACGATTCGTTTTTTGGCCCTCATTTTATTTGCCTGCAATCTTTCTGCTGCGGAAACACTACGGCTACCGAATATCTTCGGGCCCAAAATGGTGCTGCAGCAGGGCAAGCCCGTGCATATCTGGGGTTGGGCCAAGGCGGGGGCGGAAGTAAAAGCGCAATTCGCCGGGCAAAGCAAATCTGCCAAGGCCGATGGCGAGGGGCAATGGTTGCTTCTGCTTGATAAGCTCGAGACGAGCTTCAAAGGACGCGAACTGGTTGTTACATCCGGCACCGAAAAGATTACCCTAACTGATATTCTCGTGGGTGAGGTTTGGGTGTGTGGTGGGCAAAGTAATATGGAGTGGAGTTTACGCTCCTCGCGCGATTCGGATCTGGAGGTGGCCTCAGCTGATTCACCGCATATCCGTTTCATTCGTTTGCCCCACATCGCCCGCCCTACTGCGCAGGAGGATTTCCCCGTAACAGATGAAACCAGTAGTGAAGGTAACTGGCGTCAGGCCATCCCGGAGCAGGTGGAAAACTGCACGGCCGTGGGCTACTATTTTGCCCAGCGCCTCAGTCGCCGGCTCAAGGTGCCTGTGGGTCTGATTGATGTTTCATGGGGTGGCACCATGGCCCAGCACTGGGTTTTGAAAGATACCCTGAAGCCCTTCCCTGAAATGCGGCCTTACCTTGAACAATTTAATGCAGCAATGAAGGCATGGCGTGAGGGCGGCGAGAAGGAAGGTGCAGACAAGCGTTATGCTGCTGATCTTAAGGTGTGGGAAAAAGCACGCGCAGAAGCCAAAGCCAAGGGGGAGCGCGAACCGCGCCGACCCAATCAAAACAACTACACCACTCCGGCCAATAAACGCCAACCCGGTGGCATGATGAATGGCATGATCCTGCCTATTTCAAAAATGACCATTGCCGGCGCGCTCTTTTATCAGGGAGAAAACAATTCCTTTGGCACCAGCTGGAAACCCTTTCACCGCACCTTCCCTGCGGTGATCACCGATTGGCGTCGGGTCTTTGGCGATGAAGGTCTCCCCATGGGCCTCATACAAATAGCAGGCTGGAGCAACCGCCGCACCATGACTTATGACATGAACCACCACACCAATGTCATCCGCGAGATCCAGCACCTCACTTGGGCCCGCTTTAAGAACACCGGCCTCATTGTCACCTACGACACTAATTCCAATGGCAGCATTCACCCCGGTCATAAGCGCCCGGTGGGTGAACGCTTGGCACGCTGGGCCTTGGCTGAGGTTTACAAGGCCTTGCCCCATAAATCTAACAAGCCCATCGAATGGCGCGGACCAGTTTATGCGGCGCACGAGATTAAAGATGGCAAGATCTACATCAATTTTGAGGGGGAAACTGCGCGCGGGCTGCGCCTTAATAAGGATGTAGCCGAGGGCTTTTACATTGCCGGTAAAGATAAGGAATTTAAACACGGCCGCGCACGCATTCAGGGCTCTCAACTGGTGGTGTGGCATGAGGAAATCAAGGAACCCGTGGCCATGCGTTACGCTTGGAGTAACCTGCCCCATGGCACCCTGCTTAACTTCCGTGAATTACCTGCCTACCCTTTCCGCACCGACAACTGGCCGCTCACCCCGCACCAATCCACTGGCTCCTATGAGGTGGAAAAGATCAGCAAATAAATCGGCTATGCGGACTACAATAATTATAGCTGCACT
>JAPKEI010000118.1 GCA_028872685.1 Verrucomicrobiota bacterium
GCAATACGGTGGCATGTCACCGCAGGGTTATCTCGTGGCGTCGGCGGACACACTGTTCGTGCCCGCCGGTCGCAGTATGCCCGCGGCGTTCAATAAACGTACCGGAAAGTTCAAGCGCTTCCTGAGCGGCGGCGGTAAAATCGGCGGTTCGTGGGCGATGATGGACGGCAATAAATTGTTTGCCGGCATTGGCAATCAAGGTGCCGACACAAAAATCGAATTTGATGGCAGCAGTGGATCCAGTCGTGGCGACCAGTTTGCTCGCTACCCCTCCATCGACATGGTGCTCACCAAAGACATCGCGTATATCGCCACTCAAAAAGGTATATACGGCATAGACCGTGCCGCCAATCGCAAGGCCAATTCCGCCGTGCCCGCGCTGGACAAAGAATCTGCCGCGCTCGCCAAAACCATCACCGCTATCCGCAAACGCCACAAAGCGTCGGCGGATAATCCGGAGGAATTGAAAGAACTTACAGCCGATCTCACCATGGCCACCACCCGACTTACCGATATCGCCAGAGATAAAGCCAAGCACAATGGCGCGCGCGTGAAATGGTTCACCCCTCGGGCCGGCCTTGGCCCGATGGCGTTGGCGGGCAGCACGCTTTTCGCAGGCGGCAAGGATTTTGTGATTTCAATAGAATCTGACAGCGGAAAACTTGTGATGGATCATGCCATCAAGGGTCATGCGGTCAGTCTGGCTGTGGCTGATGGGCGTCTCTTTGTCAGCAGCGATGACGGCGCAATCTATTGCCTCGCCTCTGGCGCGCTGGCAGCCGGTGGGCGCTCAATTAAGCCATCTTCTGCCGAACCCGGTTATGGCGCGAGAATCAAATCCTCCGCAAAAACAGTTTTGGATATGACAAAAATTAATCGCGGTTGGTGTCTCGTGGCCGGGGCGCGGGATGGTAATTTGGCGGAATATTTGGTCGAGCAAACGTCGCTCAACATCGTGGTGGTAGAGCACGACGCAACGCGAGTGAAAGTCATCCGCGCGCGTTTGATGAAGGCCGGATTACTTGGCAGTCGCGTGATTGTGCTGGGCGGGGCGTACAGCGAGTTGCCAGATTATTTTGCCAACCTCATTGTGTCCGAGCGCGCGATGTTGGGCGAGGCGGTGAATCTGCCGGTTAATGAAATGGCCCGTGTGCTGCGTCCCTCGGGCGGCCAACTGGTGATCGGCTCCATCAAAGATTGGCCGCTAGCAAGCGTCAATAAAATTGTCAACGGCCTCAAGGCCAACGCAAACGCGGAAACCAAAGTGCGGTTCGCCGACAATCACCTTCATTTTACGCGCGGCAAACTTACGGGCGCGGGTAGTTGGACGGGGCTTTATGGCAATGCCGCGAACACTTCGTCGACGCCAGACACGTTGGTGAAGGGGCCGCTCGGCGTGCTGTGGTATGGCGAGCCGGGCAGTGAAGACATGGTGGATCGCCACGCGCGTTCGACGAGCCCATTGGCCATCAATGGGCGACTCTTCGTGCAGGGAATGGAAGTAGTGATGGGCTACGATGCCTACAATGGAACATTTCTTTGGAAGCGCAAAATCCCCGGCGCGGTACGTGTGCGAGTGGATGTGGATGGCTCTAACATTACTGCCACGGACGACGCGATTTTTGTTGCCACCTACGGCCACGTGCAGCAGCTCGATGCGCAAACAGGTGAAACCATCCGAGAATTCTCCGTTCCTCGCAAAGATGGCGGCAAGGCGTTACGCTGGGGCTACCTCGCCGTGCATGGCAATATTCTAATAGGTACCGGTGCCACTCCGATGGCGAACGAGTACGGATACCTGTGGAATTCCATCGTAAAAGACGGCAAGTGGTTGGCGGAAAAGGATGTGCCAAAGGCAGCGTTGTCCACATTGCAAAAAGCGAAGGCAAATCATGCTCAACCGGATCAGCGAGCATACGCCTATTTCAAACGTGCGGGATTGCACTGGCACGCGATCAGCTCATTTCCTGGATGGTTGCCAGATCATAAGCCTTCGCCGGTTACTAGTAAAATTATGACCAGCGAAAAAGTGTTCGCCTTCGACATCACCACCGGAAAGATGTTGTGGGAGCACGAGGGCAAATCGATTCCAAACATCTCACTCGTGATTGGCGATGGCCGTGTTTATTTTCTGAAGGATGATTTGGATGCACCCGAGCGTGCGCAGGCGAAAGCAACAACGGAAGCAAACATTGGCAGCGGCACGTTTGTCACAGATGACGAAAAAAATATGGCTGAAAAAGATCGCGATTATCGCCGCGTGATGTGTCTGGATGCAAAGACCGGTCGCGCGTTGTGGGATCGTCCATACGACCTCACCGGCAGCGGTGGCACCAAGCTTGGGTTGGCCTATCAATCGGGTAAGTTGCTGGCATTCGGGCATTATAGCAATCATGACGAGGGGCCCTTTAGTAAAGGCCAGTTGAATTGGCGCCGCATCACGGTGATCGATGGCAGCGGCGGCAGCTTGCTCTGGAGCAAGCCGCTTAATTATCGAAGGCGTCCTGCCATTGTGGGCGACACGATTTACATTGAACCGCGTAGGTGCGATTTGGCCACGGGTAATATCCAAAAGCGCAAACATCCTATCACTGGCGAGTCAGTGGACTGGGAATTTCTACGGCCTGGGCACAGTTGCGGCATTGTTACCGCCACGCCAAACAATATATTTTTCCGCTCGTATAGTGGAGCAATCGTTAATACTGAACAGGACAGTGGTTTGCAGCTTTTTGGTGGTGTACGGCCTGGTTGTTGGAACAGCATGATTCCCGCCAACGGTCTCCTCAGCATGCAGGAAGCCAGCGCGGGCTGCACCTGCAGTTATTCGCTCCGCACCACGGTGGTATTAAAAAACAAACCGCAGAAAGGCCATGCCGAATGGGCAGTGTTTATTTCGCAGGCTGCCACCAAGCCAGTGAGCCACATGGCCATCAATTTTGGAGCGCCCGGCGATATGCGTGACCGTGATGGCACCGTGTGGTTCGGTTACCCGCGCCCGAGCACTACTGTGGGTCAAGGCTCCTTCCGTAACTACGGTATCAAGTTCAACCTCGCCGAGGCCGGTAACATTGAAGTGACCCAGCGTGATTGGCGTGATGTGAAATTTGCCGGCACTGACAAGCCGTGGCTTTTTACCAGTGCTTTCTCCGGCGTCACACGCTTTAGTGTGCCGCTGTTGGAGAAAGGCGACGTCGGGCGGTACACCGTACGCCTCGGTTTCACCCCCTTGCCCGGCGAGCAAGTGGGCAGTCGCGTTTTCGATGTGAAGTTGCAGGGCAAAACCGTACTGGAAAATTTTGATGTGGCCAAGGCCGCCGCGGCTGGCGCGGTGGTGGTGCGCGAAATTAAAGGCGTGGAGGTCATGGGAAATTTATTGGTGGAACTGACCTCGCCCGGGCTCAAGGGTGCAGCGGTGATTGACGTGCATCCGAAGCTGCATCATCTCGGCGACAACGTAGTGGCCGCTTGGACGGAATCCACGCCCAAACCGGAGGGGTTTGTGTTAACGATGCCGTTTGAATTCAAGGGCGGCGACGGAGCTCACACTTTGTCCATCGCGCAACAGGATGTTAACAATGATTGGTTAATTATACTGAACGGCCGCGAGATGGGCCGCTTGCGAAAAGACGTTGCAAAGTTGACCGTTCGAGTGCCGGTGCCCAAAGGCGTGTTGAGAGGTGGCGTAAATGAACTGGTCATACGGCCGCCGGGAAAAAGTAATGACGACATTCAAGTGGGCCGCGTTCAGTTGTTCGCGGGTCATCCGGCATCTACGGTCATTCAATCGCTGGAAATCATTCGGGAGGATAAAAAGACTGCCGCCAAACGCTGACCTGTTGACTTGAAAACTGGCTGGTCGCTAATTACAGTCCGCTCTTTCTGGTGACTGAAAACGAACATCAATATGGCGTGCGCCGCGTTAACGGCATTCTTTGGCTGGCGGCCACCGCTTTGGCCATCGGTTGCCTTGCGGTTTTTCTGCAAAGCAAATACGCCAAAGATCCCTCGTCCGGCCTGCGCGATGGGCAGGCGAAAAGCCTCACCGTGTACTGTGCTGCCGGCGTGCGTTCGGCGGTCGAGGAAATGGCCAAGAAGTTTGAAACGGAAATGGGCGTGTCCGTGAAGCTTGAGTACGCCAATAGCGGCGTGCTCGCTAATCGTCTCAAGATTGACAAGGAAGGCGGCCTCGCCAGCGCGGATATTTATATTCCCGCGGATTACACCTACATCAAAAAAGCCGCCGCCGATGGGCTCACGCGGGAATCGTTGCGTGTGGCCTCGTGGCAAGTGGTGCTCGGCGTGAAGCCAGGCGCGGACATTGATGTGAATAATTGTGGTGATGTGTTGAAGGCAAAGTTGTCGTTTGTGATTTGTGAACCGCTCGCGGGGGTCGGTAAAAAAACCAAAAAAATGCTCGAGCAATCCGGCCACTGGGCGGCTATCAACGAGGCAAAGGCGGCCTCTTTCCCAACTGTCACCGAGGCCGCGATGGCGGTGAAGGAAAACCCTGGAACGCAAGCGGCGTTTGTGTGGGATTCCGTGGCGCGTCAGCACGGGCTGAGGGTGATTAACCTGCCGGAACTCAAAGCAAGCCGCGCGAATATTTCCGTGGCTGTGACGGCTTCGACCGATCGGCCGACTTTGGCGCTGCAATTCGCGCGGTTCCTCGCCGCTCCGGATAAGGGGGGCAAGGTGTTTGCTCGGCACAATTATCAGCCGCTCGCGGGTGATGCGTGGGTCAAGGTGCCAAAGCTGCGCGTCGATTGTGGCGGTGTTAATCGTGAGGCTATTGAAAAAACCATCCGCGAATTCGAGGCGCGCGAAGGCTGTATCATCACCATGGTCTATGCCGGCTGCGGAACGCTCGTCGGCAAAATGCAAACTGGCGACAAGGGCCTGCCGGATTTGTTTATGACCTGCGACGCCACGTACCTCGATATGGCCCAAAGTAAAATGGGGAATCCATTTGGGCCGGACCTGAGAATTTCCAGCACCCGCATCGTGATGCTTGTCGCCAAAGGCAATCCAAAAAATTTACGAACACTTGCTGACCTCGCGCAGCGCGGCTTGCGTGTGGGCGTCACCGAACCCAAGGCCAGTACGCTGGGGAAGCTTGCTGAAGATTTGATTCGCGACACCGGTCAATGGGGCGCCGTTGCGAAAAACATTTCCGTGAAGGCTGACACCGCCCACACGCTCATTCAGTCAATGGAAGCCGGTGGTAAACTCGACGTCGTACTCGTGTACGAGGCCAATATTCAGCATCTCAAAAATAAATTTGACTCCGTTCCCCTCAAGCCCGCCCGCGCCATTGCCGTGCAAAACATTGCCGCTCGCAAGGAGACCGCTTGCCCGCAGCTTGCGCAACGGCTGATGCGCCACGTCGCCTCGGATGCCTCGCGCCGCCGCTTCGAACAGCTCGGCTTCAACTGGGAGGCCGGCGCCGAATGAGCGACCCCCCTAAGCCTAAATACCGCGTCGCCTCCGACAAGCCATTCCTCATTGGCCTCGGCGTGTTGGCCGGTAGTTATCTGCTCATTATCGGTGCGATGGTTTTTGCCGACCTCGTGTTTCTCAATTACGGCGACCAACTCATCCTCGGTAATGAACGCGTGCAACAAGGCCGTTACGTCGAGAGTGCGGTGCCCATCCGTGTGGAAGCTGGCCGCACGTATCATTTTCGTTTGGGCAAAAACGAAGTGGGCTTGAAACACGAGGGGCAAATGCTCGCCGGCGAAGGTTTGTTCAAGGCCAACACCGACGAAGTGCAGTTGCAACCGAGAATCCCGAACGCGCCCATCACCGCTTCGCTGCGGCCCGAGGCGCGCGTGATAGGAATCGCACTCACCAACCACGTCGCCACGCTCACTACAGACGAACCGCACGGCCTCTTGTGGGGACAATTCATCCGCGTGCACGGCGCGGGCGCGGGCTGGGATGGCGTGCATGAAATCACTGACACCACCACCAACCAACTTTCCCTCGCGCTGCCCGAGGCCACTAAAGTTGCAACAACCGTCGAACTCACCAAACCCAACCCGCTCGTCCAAGCGTTGCGCAGTCGCGATATTCAGTTTTCAATTATGCTGAGCCTCATCAGCTGCACCATTACCACGCTGCTGTCCATTTGGGTGGCCGTACCGATTGGTTATATAATGAGCCGCTTTGATTTTCGCGGCAAACCGCTCATCGACACGCTGCTCGATATTCCCATCGTGCTGCCGCCGCTTGTTGTTGGGCTTTCGCTGCTCATTCTGTTTCGGTACGCGCCCGATTGGCTCAGCGATTCAGTTGTGTACAAATGGCCCGCCGTCATACTCGCGCAATTTATGGTGGCCTGCGCTTTCGCCGTGCGCACGATGCGCGTGAGTTTCGACCAAATCCCGCAACGCTACGAGCAAGTCGCACTCACCCTCGGCTGCAATCGGCAGCAAGCCTTTTGGCGGGTCATTATGCCGCAAGCCAAGGGCGGATTGCTTGCGGCCGCCACGCTTTCATGGGCGCGCGCGTTGGGAGAATTTGGGCCTATTTTAGTTTTTGCCGGGGCTACCCGGCAAAAAACTGAGGTGCTGCCCACTAGCGCATTCCTTGAACTCCAAGCCGGCCGCACCGAGGGAATGCTCGCTGTTTCGCTGATAATGATTGGCGCGGCGGTCATTGTTTTCCTCATCGCCCGCACTCTCGGGATGAAACGGATTTTCGCGTGATTACCCTCAAAAACATTTCAATTCGGCAGGGCGGATTTGAATTAAGCGGTGTAAATCTTACGGTTGCCGCCGGCGAATACGGCGTGCTGATGGGTCGCAGCGGTTGCGGTAAGACGACCATCCTCGAAGCTATCTGCGGTCTGCGTGCCATCGAGAGCGGCAGCATTCGTCTGGGTGATGAGGAGGTCTCCGGATTGCCTCCCGCCGAACGTGGCGTGGGCTACGTACCGCAGGATCGCGCGCTGTTTCCCACGATGATTGTGCGTGAGCAACTGGCCTTCGCCCTCGTGCTTCGCAAACAACCGCAAACCCAAATCGCCGCGCGCGTCAATGAGCTCGCCAAGCTGCTTGGCATCACTCATCTCCTCGACCGCGCGCCAGACAAGCTTAGCGGCGGCGAAGCTCAACGCGTCGCCCTTGGTCGCGCTCTCGCCCATCGTCCCGCTGTCCTGTGCCTCGACGAACCCCTAAGCGCCCTCGACGAAGAGCTCCACGAAGAAATGTGTTGCCTCCTCGAACACATCCACCGAGAAACCGGCGTCACCATCCTCCACATCACCCACAGCCCCAGCGAAGCCAGACGCTTGGCGGGCTGTCATTTCCAAATGGAAAATGGCAAGGTCGTGCGCGACGAGGCGTGAATCGTGCTGCTGGCAAGATGCCGACATCACATAAACCCAATGCCCGACGACAGCACATTGCCCAAACTTACTTCCCTCGAGCAGGAGGTTTACTCGTGGCAAACCACCATCGAAGGCTTTGGTGAAACGGGCCAGCGCAAGCTCAAAGCCGCCAGCGTGATGATCAGCCGCATCGGCGGTCTCGGCGGGTTGGTCGCTTACGAACTGGCAGCAGCTGGCATTGGTAAGCTCATCCTTGCCCACGGCGGCAATCTCCGGCCTTCGGATTTGAACCGCCAACTTTTGATGTCTGAATCAGCATTGGACACTCCGCGCATTGATTGTGCGGTGAAGCGATTGCAGGAACTCAACCCACGCCTCGAAATTATTTCTCTGCCCGAAAACGTCAACGACACCAACGCCGCCAAACTAGTTGCAGAAGCCGACGTGGTGGTAGACTGCGCTCCGCTTTTTGAAGAACGTTTTTTTATGAATCGCGAAGCCGTGCGGCAGGGCAAACCGCTGGTTGAATGCGCGATGTTTGAATTGGAAGCGCACATCACGAGCTTTAAACCCGGCCTTACGGGTTGTCTCCAATGTTTGTATCCTGAAAAGCCCGACTATTGGCAGCGGCGTTTCCCGGTATTTGGTGCAGTATCCGGCATGGTTGGTTGTCTCGGCGCGATGGAGGTCATCAAAATTATCGCTGGGTTGGGGGAGCCATTGTATGGTCGCTTGTTGACGTGTGATCTGAAATCGATGAAATTTAACCAAGTGCGGTTACGTCCAAGA
>JAPKEI010000119.1 GCA_028872685.1 Verrucomicrobiota bacterium
TTCTTCTTAGCTGCTTTTTTCTTGGCAGCCTTCTTTTTCTTCGCCGGTTTCTTCTTAGCTACTTTTTTCTTGGCAGCCTTTTTCTTGACTACTTTTTTCTTAGCTTTTTTCTTGGCCATGAAGTCCTCCTTCTTCATTGGTTATTGTAGGGAACCGCAAGCGATTCGGTTGACTGTATACAACAGTTTCACCCCGTTTGCATAGCTATTTTTTCAACGAATTGAAAAAAGTATTCACACCTTGCGCACCGCGAGCACGCTAAAAAATTCCCTTCGCCTAATTTTTTTTTTCAGTTAGCGTCAACGCGATGGCCGCGAAGACAAAACAGACGCCGATGATGGCGCAGTATCATCGCTTGAAAAGCGATCTACCCGAGGGCGCGGTGTTGTTGTTTCGGCTCGGTGATTTTTACGAAATGTTTTTTGACGACGCGAAAGTGAGCGCGGAAATTTTAAACATCACGCTTACCCAACGCGGCACCACTCCGATGTGCGGCATCCCCCATCACGCAGCAGATAATTACATCGGCAAGCTGCTCGCCGCCGGTCGCAAGGTGGCGATGTGCGAACAAACCGAAGAGGCAGTGCCGGGCAAGTTGGTGAACCGCGAGGTGACACAAATCCTCAGCCCTGGAACGCACTTTGATGAGAACATGCTTACGGCCGAGCGGAACAACTTTCTCGCCGCGCTCAGTCGCGAAGGCAAGGCGTACGGGTTGGCGGTCATTGACCTCACCACGGGCGATTTCAAAGCCACGGAAATGGACGATCCCGCCGCATTGCAAGCGGAGCTGGAACGTCTCAAACCCTCCGAAATCGTGCATCCCGCGGGCGATTCAACCCTTATCGAAGCCATCACCGCCATCCGCGCGGTGGTCAATGAACACGAGGGCTGGGTCTTCGCCAGCGACTCGGCGGGCTACACCTTGCGCGACCATTTCGGTGTGCAATCGCTCGACGGCTTTGGGCTCAAAAATCGGCCCGCTGCCATGGGCGCTGCCGGTGGCGCCTTGCATTATTTGATGAACACGCTACGGCGCGATGTGGCGCATTTGCGGCAGTTAAATTTTTATGAGGATCACGACTTCCTCACGCTCGATGCCACCACGCTGCGCAACTTGGAAATCCTCGAACCGCTCACGCGCGACGCACCGAATGCCGCGTGCCTTTATCATGCGGTGAATCAAACCATAACACCGATGGGCGCGCGGCGTTTGCGCGATTGGCTTACGCAACCGCTCGCCAACACGGCCGCCATTCACGCGCGACAGCTTGCGGTGCAAACGTGGGTGGAAGATGGCCCGCGATTGGAACAACTCCGCAATCAATTGCGCGAGGTGCGCGACTTGGAACGAACGCTCACGCGCCTTTCCGTCGGCACCGGCAATGGACGTGATTTGTTGAACCTGCGTTTTGCGATTGAACAGTTTCCGGGCTTACGTTCGCTCATTGACGATGCGCACCACGAAGCGGGCGAATTGGAATTGCAGGACGCGAAGGACGTGCCGTTGCTCACGCAACTAGCCGCGCAGTTGACGGAGCTGCCGAAAGTGGTGACTCTGATCGCGCGCGCAATTGTCGATGAACCACCGCTAACTTTGCGCGAGGGCGGCATCTTTCGCGAAAAATTTAGCGCGGAGTTGGACGAACTGCGCGGCGGCACAAGCGAAGGCAAGGAATGGATCGCACAATTGCAAAAGCGCGAAATTGAAAACACCGGCATTCCGTCGCTCAAGGTGCGTTTCAATAATGTGTTTGGCTATTTCATCGAGGTTACCAAAACGCATCTCGACAAAGTGCCCGCACATTACGTCCGCAAACAAACCGTTGCCAACGCCGAGCGTTACATCACCGATGAGCTGAAGCAGATGGAGGACAAAGTGCTCGGCGCGCAGGAGCGCAGCGAAAAGCTCGAATACGAGCTGTACCTCCAAGTACGCGAGACGGTGCTGGAGCATTTGCGGGCCATCCAAACCGCTGCCGCCGCGCTGGCGCAGCTGGATGTGCTGGCCGGTTTTGCGGAAACGGCCCGATTAAATGGCTATTGCCGGCCGCACGTGGGTAGCGAAAGCACGCTGGAAATCCGAGAGGGACGCCATCCAGTGCTGGAGCAAACGCAGCTGGACGAGCGGTTTGTGCCCAATCACACGGGGTTGGGTGGCGGAAAACAGGTGGCGCTCATCACCGGCCCCAATATGGCAGGCAAAAGCACTTATATAAGGCAAGTGGCGCTGATCGCACTTTTGGCGCACACGGGCAGCTTTGTGCCGGCGGCGGAGGCGCGGGTGGATTTGCTGGACCGTATCTTCACGCGCATCGGCGCGAGCGACAATCTCGCGCGCGGCCAGTCCACGTTTATGGTTGAGATGAGCGAGACCGCCAACATTTTGCATCACGCAACTGATCGCAGTCTTGTGATCCTCGACGAGATTGGCCGCGGCACGAGCACCTTCGATGGCTTGAGCCTCGCGTGGTCCATCGTGGAGCATATCCATCAACAACTCGGAGCGAAGACACTTTTTGCCACGCACTACCACGAACTGACCGAGCTGTCCCAACGACTCCCACGCGTATTCAATCTCAACGTAGCGGTGAAGGAATACAACGAGCAAGTGGTCTTCCTCCGACAAATTGTCGATGGCGCGGCGGACCAAAGCTACGGCATCCAAGTCGCCCGCCTCGCCGGCGTGCCTCAACCCGTGCTCGCCCGCGCCAAGGAAATTCTCGCCAACCTCGAAGAAACCGACCTTACCGCCGCCGGCGGCACCAAGGGAACCACCAACCCCAAAGCGGAACGAAAAAAACTGCGCGACCTCACGCCATCGCCGCAATTGGATTTGTTTAATTAGCGTAATAGGAGGGCGAAGCTTTACTTTTTATTCCTCCTCCGGCGTGGTTCGGTACACCACCAACACGCCGAAGTCCGTGCCCTTCTTTTCATCGGCCACGTATTGCACAGGATGCACGCCGATAAGATTATCTTCCTCGAGGGAACTAAGAAATTCGGAAACGGTGTCGTCGAAGGTATCTTTTTTTTCCTTAACACAATCGCCGTGCAAAATAGTTTTCACACACAACCGATGGGCGGACATCGCCTCACGCTCGAGTGAGGCCATTTTGCTGCCGTGAAAACCCATCACAATTTCCAGCGGTGCAGCGGTGGGTGGTGGCGCGGTCGCGCTGGCGGGAGGGGCGGCCGTGGGTGTGGCGGCGGGATTATTTTGCGCCGGTGGCGCGGGCACGGCACCTCCCATGGGTGGCGCGGCGATCGCACTTGCGGTGACCTGCAACACCTCCGCTTCTTCAGCCGTGGGGAACTCAATTTCCTTTGCGCAGCCGTCGAGCGGGCAAGGGTATTTACCGGCGTAGCCTGTGTTCACCTGCGCTAGCTGTTCGGCATCAATTTCAATCTCGCCCTTGCAGTAAGGGCAGTTGAACTTGAACATCCCGTTGGCGAAGCTTGGGTTTTCGTGTTTCATAATCGGCCAATCACCTTTGTCACGGTAAATCACGTGCCTGTCCAAGGCCAGCTTTTATGCCTTACTTCACACGCCGAACTTTGCCGCCGAGCTTTTTGAGCTTGGCGTCCATGCGCTCGTAGCCGCGGTCGAGATGGTAAATGCGATTGATGCGCGTGGTGCCTTTGGCCACCATACCGGCGATGACCAGCGCGGCGCTGGCGCGTAAGTCGCTGGCCATCAATTCCGCGCCGGAAAGATTTTGCACGCCGTGCACAATGGCGCTGGGGCCTTCAATGGAAATCTCCGCGCCGAGGCGTTCCAATTCCTGCACGTGCGTGAAGCGGCTTTCAAAAATGCGCTCGGTGATGATGCTGATTCCAGGAGTTTGCGTCATGAAGGCCATCATCTGCGCCTGCACATCCGTCGGAAAACCGGGATGGGGCAGGGTGGTGATGTGAACGCTCTTCAAGCCGCGCCCGCGCTTGAAGGTGAGTTTACCTTTGGACTGCTCCACTTTCACGCCGCATTCGCGTAACTTTTCGATCACGGCCTTCATGTGATCGGGCCGGGCGCCTTTAAGCGTTACTTCGCCTTTTGTTGCCACGCCGGCGATGGCGTAGGTGGCGGCCTCAATGCGGTCAGGGATGACTTCGTGCTCCGCGCCGCCGAGTTCTTTGACGCCCGTGATGGTGAGCGTAGGTGAGCCGAGCCCTTGGATTTGTGCGCCGATGCTGTTGAGAAATTTACCGAGGTCGACCACCTCCGGCTCGCACGCGGCGTGTTCGATAACGGTAATGCCCTCGGCCAAAGTAGCGGCCATCATTGCGTTGGCGGTGCCGAGCACCGTGGGGCCTGCGCGGCCGCCGAGGAACATTTCGCCACCCACGAGCTTGCGGGCTTTGGCGATGATGTAGCCTTTTTCAATTTTCACTTTTGCGCCGAGCGCCTCCATTGCTTTGCGGTGCAAATCCACCGGCCGCGTGCCAATCAAACAACCGCCCGGCATCGACACAGTGGCTTTTTTTAAACGCGCCAGCAAAGGCCCGAGCACGCACAGCGAGCCGCGCATTTTTCGCACTAATTCATAATCGACAAAATCCTGGACTTTCTCTGCGCGCACAGTGACCGTGTCGCCTTCGATCTTGGTTTTCGCGCCGAGGCTTTCCAAAATCTGGCACATCGTTTTCACATCGGCTAAATCCGGCACGCGCCGAATAACACACGGCTCGCGCGTGAGCAGCGTGGCGGCAAGAATCGGTAGTACGGCATTTTTCGCGCCGCTAATTTCCACCTCGCCGTGCAGCGGGGCGCCTCCTTTAATTTCCAGACTATCCATTTTTCTCGGGGGGAAACTCCTCGCGCGCATTGTTCACGGATTGGCGGGGGAGGCAATCACGATTCGCAAAACCTTATTCAGGTCGGGCAACAAATCACATTCGCCCCAGCCGGCCTCGGCGAGCAACGCCGCCACCGCCTCGGCTTGCCCATCTCCCACCTCAAGCATCAATCGGCCAGTCGGCTTCAGGCGCGGCAATACCAGCTTCGCAAGCGCACGGTAAAACTCCAAGCCATCCACACCGCCATCCAGTGCCAGCGCGGGGTCGTGCTCGCGCACTTCCGTTTGCAGCGCAGGCAAATCGCCGGTGGGAATGTACGGCGGATTGGCCAACACCAAGTCGAACGCATCCTCGCCTGGCAATCCCTCGCGGCCATCGCCTTCGTGAAATTCAATGTGCGCAGCCACGCCGTGGCGCTCGGCATTTGCGCGCGCCACCACCAGTGCTTCCGGCGAAACATCCAGCGCCATCGCCCGCGCACCCGGACAATGCGCCGCCACCACAATAGCGAGGCAACCGCTGCCCGTGCCGAAATCCAAAACCGTGGGCGAAGGCAATCCACTGACGAATCCCCACGCCTGTTCCGCCAGCAATTCCGTTTCCGGACGCGGCACCAGAACATGGTCATTCACCTCCATTTCCAACCCGCAAAAAACCGCCGAGCCCAATAGATGCTGCAGTGGAATACGTTCGGCGCGTTGGGCGATCAACGCATCCCATTCGGTTTGCTGAGCGTCGGTCAATATATTCGAATGACGCAGCGCCAGCTCCGCCCGCGGGCAATCCAGCACGTGGGCCAGCAACCACTCGGCATCCACGCGAGGTGCTTCCACTCCCGCGGTGGCGAGTGTGGTGGTGGCAGTTTTCAATACCTCTGCGGCAGTCATCACGGATGCTTGAGAATTCCCTGAAGCGGTGCAAGGCTAAATCCGTCAAACCCCCGCTTGGGGCTTGAATAATCGGGCCCAAGCGGTTACCTTGCCGCCATGAGGAGTGATATTAGATTTCCCGTTTTGATACTGGGTGTAGTCTCGGTTTTTGCCTTTGCCCAAGACTCACCCGTACCTGCCTCAGCACCGACCCCAAACCCACCCGTGGCAAAACCCGCCCCGAAGGTCGCGCCTCCTGCGGGTTCGGTTTATTACGCCGAGCAATTCCGACGTTTACGCGGTGAGATTGAGGAACTCAAAGGCGCCCACGCTTTGCAACAAGAACAATCCGATAAGTTAAAAAAGAAAATTAAATTCCTGACAGATGAAAACCTGAAACTCAACCGGCGCCTCGCCGGTAATTTTGCCACGGATGACGAAGTGAAGGCATTGCAAATTGCGTTGAAGGAAATGGATGCCAACCGACTCAAGGATCGTGCCATTTTTCAGAAAGCCCTTGGCGATCTTGGTAAGCTCATTCAGAAAGTAGCCCAACAAAAAGCGGCCGCACCATCCGTGGATCCAACCCCCCGCACCGTAACTCAGGATTTTAAATTCAACACGCACAAGGTTCAGACAGGCGAATTTCTCGGCACCATCATCATCGCCTACAACCGCGCTTACAAAGACGAAGGCCTCGGCATTGTGACCCAAAGCCAAGTGCTCAAAGCCAACCCCGGCCTGAACCCCAACCGGTTATTGATCGGCCAGAAAATCAAGATTCCACTGCCCGGGGAAATTAAATAGGTGAAGCTCATCCGCCGCATCCACTTGTTTCTCGGTTGCTTTTTCACGCCGCTGTTGTTGCTGTATTTGCTGTCTGGATTTTATTTTGTGCTGAAGCCCGCGCGGCAAAAGGACGATGGCGAGGCGCAGACTTTTCTACAAAAAATCTGGTGGGTGCACACCGCGCAGGAATATCCGCGCACCACCGCGCCGCTGGACATCGAGGCGGAAAACCAACCGCGCACGCTCACCGATTGGGAAGCGGACACGCAGGCGTTCAAAATTCTAATTTACATAATGGTCGTCGGCGCCGTGGCCACGATGGCTCTAGGCATCGTGCTCGCCATCCGCACCACCAAAGACAAGCGGCCCGTTTACCTTTCGCTGGCCTTGGGAGTGCTGCTGCCGTGTATGATTTTGTGGTTCAGCCAAAAACAGGTTACCAAACCCAACCCGTTTCATCCGGACACCCCGCTTGACTCGCCCATGCCCGGCCTCCCCGGTGGGGATGAAGGTTCCAACTCGATACTCCCGCCTGGAGGATCCGGTGGGGGTGGCATTGGCGGCTCCATTGCGCCGCCCGAGAAAAAAGAAGATTAGTCGAGGGCCGAGGGTTGAGGGCCGCGGGAAAAATCGGCCGCCACTTCGGCCACGCCTTTGGCCAAAGCTTGCCAGTCATCCGCCGTCGTTTCCCAACCGCTGCTGAAACGCACCACGCGGTCGGTTTCATCCGCCGCCAAACCCATTGCCGTGAGCACGTGGCTTGGCGCTTCCTTGCCGCTGGCGCAGGCGCTACCGGTGGAAACTGCGAAGCCCGCTTTATCGAGCTTCACCACCCAGCGCGCTCGGCAATCGCCCGGCAGCAATGCGGAAACCGTGTTCCACAAACGGCCTTCGCCTTTGCCCAGAATTGTCGCATCCGTGAGGTTCCCCGCGAATGCGTTTCGCCACGCTTCCCTCTCTATAATAGTGTCACTTGCCAAAGCCACCTCGCGCTCCGCCAGTGCCGCTATCATCGAGAGCACTCCGGCCACATTTTCCGTGCCCGCGCGCCGGCCTTCCTCCTGCGGCCCGCCGACCATTTGCGAGCGCACACCACCTTGCGCCGGACACTTCAAAAAACCCACCCCTGTCGGCCCGCCAAATTTATGCGCGCAGCCGCTCACAAAATCGCACTCGCCCAAACCCACTGACGGGAGCTTACCAATCCACTGCGCCGCGTCACAAAAAAACGGAACGTCGTGCTCCGCACAAACCTCCCGCACCTCGCGCCACGGCTGCAGCACGCCGGTTTCATTATTCGCCGCCATCACCGCAATGAGTCCGGGCCTCCGCTCCGCCAATCGCTCGCGTAAAGCATCCAAATCCAAAACACCACTCAACGTCACCGGCAATGTTTTCAAGCACTCACCAAAATGCGAACGTGCCGCCTCCAACACACACGGATGCTCAATCGCCGAAACCCAAACCTCCGCATCCGGCGCGAGCGTCTCTGCATAGTGATACATCACCATATTGCTCGATTCAGTCGCGCCTGAAGTCCAAACAATATCCAACGCCCCGCACCCCAAAAACCCCGCCAACTGCTCGCGCGCATCCGCCAACGCCTTATCCGCCCGCGCCCCCAACCGATGCGG
>JAPKEI010000120.1 GCA_028872685.1 Verrucomicrobiota bacterium
TGGGCGTCGGTTTCGTGCGTCCGCACGTGCCCTTCGTCGCCCCGCGATCCTATTACCCGCCTTTCAAGCCCTACAGCAAGATGGTCTTGCCCCCCAAGATACCCGGCGACTGGGACGATATCCCCAAGGCGGGCATCAATTACTGCACCAGCGCCAACATGAAGATGGATATCCGCCGCCAGAAGAAATCCGTCGGCGGCTACTATGCATCCGTTGCCTACATGGATGCCCAAGTAGGCAAGGTGCTGGCCGCGCTGAAAAAATCCGGCGTGGCCGATCGCACCATCGTCATCTTTACCAGCGACCATGGCTATCACCTTGGCGAGCACGATTTCTGGGCCAAGGTGAGCTTGCGCGATGAGTCGGCACAAGTGCCGCTCATCATCAGCGTGCCCGGCCAAAAACCCGCCGTGTGCAAATCCTTTGTGGAGCTGCTCGACCTTTACCCCACCTTGGCCAGCCTGTGCGCTCTCCCTGCTCAACCCCGCCTTCAGGGCAAAGATATATCTCCCATGATTCAGGACCCCGAACACAAAGTTCGTACTACCGCCTTTAGCGTGGCCCCCTCGCGCAAGGGCTTTCTGCTGCGCGACGACCAATGGGCGTATATTCAATACGGGGAAGACGCGGGACGCGGTATCGAGTTGTTCGATATGAAAGCCGACCTCAACCAATACACCAACCTCGCCCAAAATCCCGCCCATCAAAAAACCGTCACCCAATTCAAAGCCCGCCTCGCCACCAAATTAAAATCACTTCGTGACAACGACTTGCGGCGGCAAAAATAATCCGGTCAGCGCCTTGTTCAGTGTGTTGCCAAATTGCGGCGTAGGTGACATCTTCTTCCCATGCAAAAGAAAACCTGTTTATACCTCATAATACTAAGCCTGTTTGCCGCGACCTTGGAGGTCCGTTCAGCCGATTACAGCCCTGGCAAGTTTCATAATTTTTCGCATGCCGAGGGTACGGTTTCCAAGAGGGACTATCAGTATTCGGTTTATGTCCCCACTGATTATAGCCCGAAGAAATCCTATCCGGTTGTGTTCTATCTGCATGGGGGAGGGAGGGGGAGGTTTCACCCTGATCAAGGCAAGCGGAACATGGTTTCTGACAGACTAAAGGATAACAAGCGCTCTACTGATGCGGGCTATAGTCGAAACGTTCCTGATTCCATCGGTTATATTCTCATCTCGCCGGTGAAACCAGCATTCAAGTGGAATGCCACAGTTTTCAAGCGGCTTCTCGTGCACGTCAAAAGCAAAGTGAGTGTCGATGAGAACCGGGTTTACGTCACCGGTTTCAGCATGGGCGGCCAGGGCACTTGGATTGTTGCCTGTGGCAATGACGGCTCCTACAAAATCGCCGCGATGATGCCACTAGGTGCTTGGGGTTGCAGGCAGGTTAAGCGAGGCACTACTCCTCAAACCTGCAAAACCCTCAAAACCGCAGTCTGGAACTTGCATTGTCCGCAAGATCCGGTTTCCAAGATATCCGAGCAGCTACCCTTATTCCAATCGCATCTCGATCTCGGCGGCTATGGCCGTTTTACCATGATTCCCGGTCGAGGGCACATCAGTCGCCCACGCGGAAATGATCATGCGTTTTTCAGCATGCGCATGGCATGGATGCTCTCCCAAACCTATGATACCCCTTTCAATTATGTTCTTAAGGTGAATGATGGCAAGATTGTGAAGGTGGCTAGTGGCAAACGACCTTTCACCGGTGACACGAGTGGCTATGGGTTCTATGAGCCCGGCACAGTTATCAATATCACTGCTCCTGAATCAAAGGGAGATAAACCATTTGTGAAATGGGCAAGTGACCAGGGGGAATTTGCTGAGGCGACTTCACGATCCACATCCTTTACCACACCAGCGGGTGACGTGACCATTTCAGCAATTTACGGCAAGCAACCTTTCAAGCTGAATGTCGTCGGCGGCAAAGCAAACCCTGCCGCACCCAAGCCCGGCGAGGTCGTTACAGTAAGTGCCGCTACGAACAAATTCTTTTACTGGAAGACTGATTCAAAGCTAGTCGATATTCCTCTTCCAAGTGCCCGGTCTTTCAGGTTTGCGATGCCTTCAGGCGATGTCACCTTGACTGCTCAAGAGAAATAACCAGTAACTCCTCCGACTTTTATGAGGCTGTTACAAATATGAAAATAGATCCAACGTGTTATTCCAGTTGCAACCATGCAGTTACAGGCTGGTGATCGCTGGGCAGTTGTTTGAATTTGTTGAATAGAACGATCTCGGTACGGGTTACTTTCAAGGGGCCTTTGGTCAGTACCCAATCAATGCGACGCTTGCCCTGCTTAGTTTTTTGGAAGCTATTGAATGTGTTCCATCCGGCATTTACTTTTTCCTGGGCGGTAGTGAAAGAGTCCTGGAAACCGCCGTCTTTGGTCAGCGTGTGATAGGCCTTGTTGGATTGAGCTATTGCGTTGAAATCGCCAACGAGAATAACCGGTAGTTTTGTTTGTAGCGCGGCAACGCGTTTGTTGATGAGAAGTGCAGACTTTTCACGCGAAGGTTGTGAGCGGTGATCAAAATGGGTATTCCAGAAATAAAATTCCTTATGAGTTTTGCGGTCGAGGAACCGGACCCATGTAACCATCCGCTTGACGGTGTTGCCCCAGCTAGCCGAACCAACCACTTTCGGGGTATCGGACAACCAAAAATGTTTCTCCTCCAGCGGCTTTAAGCGATCTGATCGATAAAAGATCGCCATGAATTCACCGCGTTTTCCACCTTCACGGCCCACGCCAATCCATTTGTATTCGGTCAATTCCTTGTCCATGTACAGTAGCTGGTGATGGAGTCCTTCTTGAGTACCAATGATATCCGGTTTTCGCTCACGAATTACCTGCACCACGCCCGCTTGGCGCTTCGGCCACGAATTTGCGCCAAATGCACTAGCGTATCTAATGTTGAAGGTCATCACCTTAACGGTCTCGGCAGCTTCCGTTTTTTTCTCCGTCCACGTGAGGCAGAGTAGGAGGATCAGTAGAGCGGGTCTTGGGAAATAAGAAAAGTTCATCGCCGTCGAGTTTCTGAATTTATGGCCTTTTGGGCAAGTGGGAATTAGATTGATTAAGCCTCTTGAGGTTTGACCCTGCTTCCACTCTACCCAATGCTCACGGCGATGAAGCACTGGTTAATACTGATGATATTTGGAATGTGCGGAATTGCCATTGCCGCACCCCGACCCAACATCATTGTCTTTATGGTGGATGATTACGACAAGTACGAAACCAGTGTCTACGGGGGGAAGGTGCTCACCCCAAACCTGGATCGGTTGGCTAGGGAGGGCATCACTTTTGAGAATGCGCATGTGACCAGCACGGTGTGCACGCCTTCGCGATACACTTTTTTAACCGGTCGTTATGCGGGCTCCTCCTACCATTCAGGATACCGTGAGTTGTTTCCCTTGGGTCAGCAGGCGCTACCTGCGTTCAATGTAGGTTTGGAGCCGGACAACATGAACGTGGGTGCGGTGTTGGCAAAAGGTGGCTATGCAGCCGGGTTCGTCGGTAAATTTCACGTAGGGCCATCACTCAGTGACCCGGCCTTCCGTAAAAAATACGGACTGCATGATGTGCAAAAAAACGTGCCTTTCACAGAAAAGCTCAATCAACAGCAGTTTGAAAATGAAAAACGGTTTCGGCAGGTGATCAAGGATTACGGCTTCACCTGGGCCAAGAATATTTACTGGGACAACACGAAGGCGCCCTTTCAAAGTCACAACCCGGAATGGACTGCTGCTGCGGCTGTGGAATTCATTGAAGAACATAAAGGCCAGCCGTTTTATCTGCACTATTGCACCACCCTCCTGCATGGGCCCAACGGTGGGTGGCACAAGTCTCTCGATCACCCGAAAGTCACCGGTGAGGGGATGATTAAGGAAAACCTCAACGCGATGCCGGCGCGAACCTCCGTGATGGAGCGCATTAACAAGGCGGGTCTCACCTCTAATGAAGCGGGTTACCTTTGGATGGATGATTCGCTGGGGGTAATTTTGGACAAGCTGGATGATCTCAAATTGACGAAAAATACTGTGGTGCTTTTTGTGGCCGATCATGGTTCAGGGAATAAAGGTTCACTCTACAAGGCCAAAGGAACGGAGGTGCCGTGTATCATGCGTTGGCCGGCCGGGATGAAGCGAGGAGTGCGCAGTAATGAACTCATCCAGAATACCGATTTTGTGCCGACTTGGTTTGACTTGGCTGGGATCAAGGTGCCTGCCAAGTACAAGATCAATGGCGTGAGTCTCAAGCCGCTGTTTCAAGCACCAAACAAGCCGGTGCGCAGCCATGTCTACAGCGAGATTGGGGCGGCCCGTTCAATTAAGACCAAGGATTATAGCTACATCGCCCTTCGTTATACCAAGGAACAGGTGCAAGGGGTGCGGGAAGAGAATCGTCGTTATCTCCGAGGGATGACCGGTCTAAGCGGCGGGGTATCACGGTCTATCGCTACACATCCCCGCGCGTATACCGGGGATCAGCTTTATGATTTGAAGCGTGATCCGGATGCTCAAAAGAATCTTGCTGGTTATCCAAATCATGCCCGGGAATTAAAGCGGTTAAAGCAAACGCTTGCTGCCGAGCTTAAGAAGTTTTCGGACCGGCCATTTGGTGAATTTATATTGGGGGGGAATGCCGTTCCTGGTGATGGATACAATGAGGTGTTTGAAACACTTCGTAAGGCGGCTGGAATAAAGAAAAAGAAAAAATGAAACGATTCATTGCCGTATTAACACTCATTCCGATCGGAGTAGTTGCTGCCCCGATTATCCCCGGTTTGCATGGCAAACATGGATTGGATCAAGTGCATCAGGGGCGGTTGCTGATTGCCGAACTACGGTGTGCGGGGTGTCATGCGAGCGACACGGTGAAACATAAGAAGGGGCCGGATTTATCTGCGGTGGGTTCGCGTGTGAATCCGGATTACATTCAGAAGTTTATTGTCAGTCCGCACAGCACCGATCCTGGCACGCAAATGCCGGACTTGCTCGCAGGCAACCCCAAACGGCATGAGATTGCCGAGGCACTAACGCACTATTTGGTAAGTCGATCGGAAGAACCATTCGTAGCGGGCGCTGTTAAACAGGAGGAAGTTGATGCGGGTAAAAAACTTTTCGAAAGAATCGGTTGTGTAAATTGCCATTTGCCCGACAAAGGTGATCAGCTTTCGCATGTATCATCTAAGTACGGGATCGATTCGCTAACGGACTTTTTGTTTCAGCCGCGACACGTCCGGCCTTCTGGTCGTATGCCGGACATGAACCTTACTCGTGCGGAGGCAAAATCGATCGCCAGTTACCTGATCGGATTAAAGGCTCATGGATCTTCAGAGTTTAAACCGGTAGCCTTCAAGGTAGGTAAGGGTGAAAAATATTTTGACCAACTGAATTGTGCTTCTTGCCATGATTTGAAAGGAAAAAAACCCAAACCAGCTCTGTCTCTGTCCAAATTGCGTAAAGGCAAAGGTTGTTTGTCAGGTCAATCGAAGGGGGTGCCTTATTTCAATCTGTCACAGGAGCAGCGTGCGGCAATAGATCAGGCTCTTCCTGAAATGGATAAACATCTTGATGAAAAGGCCCAAATTCATCAGACGCTTGCGGCTTTCAACTGTATTGCCTGCCACACACGTGATGGAGCAGGCGGGGTGAGTAATGCGATGTTCAAATACTTTGGTACTGATGAGGAAGGACTGGGTAATCCAGCGCGGATTCCACCCAGCTTGGATGGGGTAGGGGCAAAACTGAGGCCCGAATGGTTGCGCAAGGTGTTGTTTGATTCTGAGTCGGTGCGGCCCTACATGCATACGCGCATGCCACAATTTGGTGAGGCAAATCTAAGCCATCTGCCGGCGTTATTTGAGAAGGTGGATCAACTTCCTAAGGTGGAATTGCCCGAGCCCAAGCGCGATGACCGTCGCAAGTATCGAGAGGGAGGGCATTTATTGGTGGGTGACAAGGGGTTAAACTGCATCGCCTGCCACAACTTCAATGGAAAGACTTCGCCAGGGTTGAAGGGGATTGATTTATTAAATTCCTTTGAACGACTACAGCCGAGTTGGTTCGTGCATTTCATGAAAAATCCCCAGCAGTACCGGCCGGGGATTGTGATGCCGAATTATTGGCCCGGTGGCGAAGCAGTCCGTAAGGACGTTCTGAATGGCAACGCGGATGAACAGTTGAGGGCGTTGTGGCATTATTTTTCATTGGGCCGTTCAGCGCGGGACCCTTCAGGTATTCGTTCAGTCGGCACAGATTTGAAAGTAACCGATCGAGTGCGCGTGTATCGGGGGCGAAGCCGGATTGCGGGCTATCGCGGCATTGCGGTGGGTTTTCCGGGTGGCGTGAGCTACGCCTTCAACGCTGAGTATGGTTCCCTAAGTGGGCTATGGAGTGGCGACTTTGTCAGTGTTGGTTGGGGCGGGCAGGGGGCAGGCAATTTTAATCCGCGTGCGCGAGCGATTGAACTGGCACAGGATGTGGCGTTTTATCGCTTGGCCAAGGATGATGAGCCGTGGCCACTGCTTCCCAAGATGGATAAGGAAAACCCGGTGAATCCTGACCCGCTTTATCCACGTAATCGTGGGTATCAATTTAAAGGCTATCAGCTTGATGCGAATGGCGTGCCGACTTTTATGTACCGCACCGGTGCTGTGGAGGTGGAGGACACTTCAAACGCCGAGTTGGTGGCGACCAACCGGCTTGATGGATTGATACGTACGATTCGCTTCACGGCTCCAAAGGCCGAGACAGTTTATTTCCGCGCACTCACGGGCAAGGTTAAACAACGTTCGACAACAGAGTTCACGAATGATGCGGTGAAATTGCGAGTGCCCGAAGGAACAGCGTTGTTCCGCGGAGAGGGTGAGATGCGTGAGCTGCTGCTGAAACTGAAACTACCCAAGGGTAAATCTAAGATTCAAATTCATTATGAGTTATTGCGTTAAAAGAAGACTGACCGGCCTGCTGATACTGATTCTGACCGCGAGTTTGGATGCAGAAGAAGTGGGAGGCCGTTGGGGTACAGAGAAGCGTGAGCGTGAGTATTATCGCGTGGTGAGTGTGCCCATCCCTAAGGGAGAAGTAATTGAGGGAGGCGCGTTTGAGTTAATGCCTGATAATCGCCTAGCAGTGGGGACAAGGCGTGGAGATATCTTTTTTATGAGTGGTGTGGACGAGGATAAGCCGCGCCCACAGTTCCATAAGTTTGCCGAGGGGCTGGATGAAATTTTTGGGTTGGCTCACCGTAAGGGTGTTCTCTATGTCACGCATAGTGCCGAGCTCACGCGGGTTACTGATACCAATGGTGATGGTAAGGCTGACCGGTTTGAGACCATTTCCGATGCATGGGGTTACGGGAACTACCATGAGTATGCTTTTGGATCCAAGTTTGATGAGAAAGGTAACCTCTTCGTGGCGCTGGGTCTTTCCAATTCCTACCATTCGCGCGCGCTCTTTCGCGGGTGGGCAATGAAGATCACTCCTGAAGGCAAATCGATTCCCATCGCCAGCGGTTTACGTAGCCCGGGTGGGATTGGCCCCAATGAGCACGGCGCTCTTTTTTACATCGAGAGCCAGGGACCGTGGAATTCCTCCTGCAGTCTCAAGTTCCTTAAGCCCGGTGGCTTCATGGGGCACCCGGTTAGTTTTAACTGGTACAAGTACGCGCCACACCTCAAGGAGCCGGTCAAGCCTGAGAGTGGTACACGCATCGTGACCGAGAAGGAAAAGGTTAAGGAACTCGTACCCTATGCAGTGATCTTTCCCTACATCCGCATGGGTCGCTCGATTACCGGTTATGTGGTAGACCGCACCGCCGGAAAGTTCGGCCCGTTTGAAAACCAGATCTTCCTCGGGGACTTCACGCAGTCCATCATCATGCGCGCGACCACCGAACAGATCAATGGCGTATGGCAGGGAGCGTGTTATCCGTTTCGTGAAGGGCTTTCAACTGGGATTCTCAATGTGCAGTTTACTCCCAAGGGCCGGTTGTTGGCTGGTGGCACCAATCGTGGTTGGCCGGTGCGCGGCATTAAACCTTTCGCACTGGAACGACTGGA
>JAPKEI010000453.1 GCA_028872685.1 Verrucomicrobiota bacterium
TAATCGCGCAGCGGGAAGACTGCGGTGCGCGACATCACTTTAATAGGTGATGACGGAGTGGATGGGGTGGCCGTCGAGTTTTTCGCGGCCGTTGAGGAAGCTAAGCTCAATGAGAAAACCAATCTCGACAATTTCCGCGCCGACGTTGCGCACGAGCTTGGCAGCAGCAGCGGCAGTGCCGCCAGTGGCGAGGAGGTCATCAAGCAGCAGCACGCGCGCGCCGGGTTTTAGGGCGTCCTCGTGGATGGCCACGGTGTCTTCGCCGTATTCGAGCGAGAAATTTTCCTCAATGGTTTTATACGGAAGCTTGCCCTTTTTTCGGATGGGCACAAAGCCGGTATTGAGCTTGAGCGCGGCGGCAGCGGCAAAGATAAAGCCGCGGGCATCGATGCCCACCACGGCGTCGATACGCGAATTAGCGTGATGTGAGGCGAGCAGATCGATGGAGCCGGCAAAGAGCGCGGCATCGCCGAGCACGGGCGTGATGTCTTTGAATTGAATGCCCGGTTTGGGAAAATCGGGCACGTTGCGGATGGCGGCTTCAAGATCGGCGGCGGTAACTGGATTCATCAGTGGTGGTCCTCGATGTGCTCGAACTTGGCAATCAACCGGCGCAAGCGGCCGAGTGCAACGTTTTGGATTTGGCGGACGCGCTCACGGGTAACGCCGAATTTCTTGCCGACATCCTCGAGCGTGCGCATTTCGCCGCCGTCGCCGAAACCGAACCGATAACGTAAAATATCCGCTTCACGGTTGTCGATGCTATCGAGCATTTTATGCAACATCGCAACCACTGTCTTATCCTCCAAATCCTCGTAAGGCGTATGCATGTGATCATCTTCGACCACATCGGCGAGGGTATCCGGATCGGCGGCATCGCCCAACGGCGCATCAAGCGAGGCGGGGCGGATGGCGGCAGTGCGCAGCAAGGAAACTTTTGCAGGTGGCAAATGCATCTCTTCAGCCAACTCATCATTGGTGGGTTCGCGTCCTAGATTTTCCTGTAGCTTCATGGACGCGAGACGCATCTTGGAAATTTTATCCACCAAATGGACGGGCAAACGGATGGTCTTGGATTGATTGGCGAGCGCGCGCTTGATGGATTGTTTGATCCACCATGAACCATAAGTAGAAAGCTTGCCGCCCTTGCTGGGATCGAACCGCTTCACGGCTTTCATCAGGCCCATGTTGCCTTCGTCGATGAGGTCGAGCAACGGTAGGCCGAGACCGTCGTAGTCGCGGGCGATTTTCACCACGAGCCGGAGGTTGGCCTTGATAAGATGTTGCTCGGCTTCCTCGTCGCCTTTCTTGATACGCGCGGCGAGCACCACTTCCTCAGCGGGCTTGAGCAGCGGGGTTCGACCTATTTCTTTGAGGTAAATATTGATGGCAGAATTTTCGCCATACGAACCCCGCGCGTGTTCGGGTTGTTTGTTATGTGAAATCACCGAGATCGGCTTGGACTTGCGCGCGGACTTTTTCTTGACCGCCTTCTTCTTGACCGCCTTTCTCTTGGCGGGCGCACGCTTTTGGGCGACCGCCTTTTTCTTGGCAGTTTTCTTGGGCATCTTTTTTTGGTCAGCAGCCATTCGCGGGAAAGCTAATCAATCCACCCCTCGGGGCAAGCAAATAGACGGCAACGAGCGGAAAATCCTCGAATGATAATATTTTTCAACATCCGAAACAGCGATCCCCCGCATCGCCGAGGCCGGGGACGATGTAGCCGTTTTCGTTAAGATGACTGTCGAGGGCGGCGGTGTAAATAGGGGCTTCGGGAAAATT
>JAPKEI010000454.1 GCA_028872685.1 Verrucomicrobiota bacterium
GATCCGGATGATGCCTTTATGTTTTATGCCCTCGCGGAAGGGCTCATTGATACTCGCGGTTACGCGTTTGAGCATATTTTGCAGGACATCCAAACGCTCAATGAACGCGCCACGCGCGGCGAGTTGGATATCACCGCCATCAGCATTCACGCCTATCCCTCGGTGTGCGCCGATTACGCCCTTCTCCCCAGCGGCGCGAGCATGGGCGATGGATACGGACCGATGTTGGTGGCCAAGGAAAAAATTTCACGTGCGGACATTCCCGGCAAAAAAATCGCCATCCCCGGCGAGATGACCAGTGCCTTCCTCGCGTTGCAACTTTGGCTGGAGAAATCGAAGGCCGAGATTGATTATCTCGTCGTGCCCTTCGATGAAATTTTCCAAACCGTCAACGCCAGCAACGCCGACGTAGGCCTCATCATCCACGAAGGCCAGCTCACATACAAAAACGAAGGGCTCGTGTGCTGTCAGGATTTCGGCGTGTGGTGGGGCGAAGAGAACGACGGTCTGCCGCTGCCGCTCGGCGGCAATGTGATCCACAAACGCATTCCCGCTGACGAACGCAAAGTCATCAGTGATCTGCTCACCGAAAGTATCCAGTACAGCCTCGACCATCGCGCCGAAGCCGTCGCGCATGCACTACAATACGCGCGCGATATGGGGATGGAATTAGCCGATCAATTCGTGGGGATGTACGTAAACCACTGGACCCTCGACTACGGCGACAAAGGCCGCGACACCATCACTCGCTTCCTCGGCCAAGCCCACGAGGCGGGACTGATTGACCACCGACAGGAATTGGAATTTGTGGAGTAATGAAATACCGTCGCTTTGGAAAAACAGATTTGGAGATGCCCGTGTTCTCCTGCGGAGGAATGCGGTATCAGCACAAGTGGAGCGACATCGAGTGGAGCGAGGTGCCGGACGACGGCCAGAAGAATCTTGAAGCCACTATTCATCGTGCCGTTGAAGTGGGCATCAACCATATCGAAACCGCACGCGGGTATGGCTCATCGGAAATGCAACTCGGGCCGGTGCTCAAAAAACTACCGCGCAAAAAACTCATCGTGCAAACCAAAGTGGCGCCCTTTGCCAATCCACGCGAGTTTCTCGAAACCTTCCAAAAATCATTGGACTACCTCCAGCTCGATCACGTGGATTTGCTTTCGCTGCACGGCATCAACAATCAGGAAATCCTCGATTGGTCGCTCGGCCCCACCGGCTGCGTCGCCGCCGCGCGTTGGCTACAAAAAGAGGGCCGCGTGCGCCATGTCGGCTTTTCCACCCACGCCACCACCGACTTAATTTTGAAAGCCATCGAGAGTGATGCCTTCGATTACGTCAATCTCCACTGGTATTTTGTAAACGACCTCAACTGGCCCGCCATCGAAGCCTCCGCCGCGCGGGATATGGGCGTCTTCATCATCAGCCCCAACGACAAAGGCGGCAAACTTTACGCCCCACCCCCAAAGCTCACCGAGCTATGCGAGCCACTTCATCCAATGCAGTTTAACGACCTCTATTGTTTGAACCGGCCGCAAGTTCACACATTAAGTTGTGGAGCAGCCAAGCCGAGTGATTTCGACTGCCATCTCAATGCCTTGGAACATTATGACGCAATTGAACCTGCCATCGCCTCCATCGAAAAACGACTGCACGATGCCTTGGCCGAAGCCCACGGCACGGACTGGTGCGCCCGCTGGCCCGAAGGTTTGCCGCATTACGTGGACGTGCCCGGCGAGCTGAACCTCACGGAAATCCTACGCCTGTGGACCTAT
>JAPKEI010000455.1 GCA_028872685.1 Verrucomicrobiota bacterium
TTGGTGATATTTTTTGTGAGTCGCGAAGCCATCCTTATTCTCACTCGGCTGGAATACCGCATTCACCTCGGCGAATTGTGTGTTCGCAAACACGGCCTGCATGGAATAATAGTCGCGTGTCGGCAGCGGATCAAACTTGTGATCATGACAACGGGCACACTGCAGTGCGTGGCCGAGAAACACCTGCCCGACCGAGTCGGTCACATCATCTAGGAAAAACTGTCGTGTCACCGCCGCCACCGACATGCCCGTCTGCTCCCAGGGCCCCATGCGCAGGAAGCCCACCGCGATAAGGTGCTCCACATTTTTTGCATCCAATTCATCGCCCGCAATCTGCTCGTGGACAAACTGGTCGTACGGTTTATCAGAATTAAAGGCGCGAATGACATAGTCGCGATAGCGCCAGGCGTTTGGCCGTTCGAAGTCATTGGCAAAACCTCCGCTATCGGCATAACGCACCACATCCAGCCAATGCCTCCCCCATTGCTCACCGTAATGGGTTGAGGCCAACAAGCGATTGAGGAGACGTCCGTAGGCGCCGGGTTTCTGATCCTTGATGAAGTTATCAATCTCCTTCGGGGTCGGCGGCAGGCCGGTGAGGTCAAAAGTTGCGCGTCGGATGAGCGTCAAGCGGTCGGTCAACGGCGCGGGCTGCAAGCCATTGGGCAGTTGCACGCTGATGAAGGCATCGATGGGATTAGTCGTCGGGATCGGCAGCTTCGGCCGCTTAACCGGCTGATAGGCCCAGAGGTTCTTTGGTGCGTACTTGCGATTGGTCCAATCCTCGCTCAAGCCACCACTGGTTTGGACTTGCACACCACCCTCAACGCCCCATGGATTCTTCTGCTTTAGCAATTTTGCCAACTGCTTTGCATTTGGCCAAGGAGCACCACCGACAATCCAATCCTTGATGTATGCCACCTGCGCCGCGCTAAGCTTATCATTCTCCTTGGGCGGCATCGCCTCCCAGTCATCCTCATGTTCGCGCGTGATGGCCAAATACAACGGGCTTTGCAACGGCTTGCCGGGGACAATGGAAGGTTCCTCACTTTCGCCACCCTTTAGTAATCCCACACGCGTGCGCATGTCGTAATCACCCTTTAGCTTCTTCTTTGGGTCCTCACCGTGACAGACAATACACTTGGCCTTGAAGAGCGGCAGCACCTTCCGCGCAAAGAGCACATCAGCAGCCACTTTCTCCGCAGCCATGGCTGTTTGGAAGCCAAGTCCCATCAGCGAAATAATTGCAATCAGTCGTTTCACTTGTATCTAATATTTTCGTTTACGGCCTGTTTCGCGGCCTTGAGATCCCGACGGACGATGGCTTCAACAATGGCGGCGTGCTCTTGATAACATTGCATGTAATCCTCCAACAGTGTGTAGGCGATCAGCATCCGCACGGTAATGCTCAGCCAAACCGATTCCAGTTCCCTTGAAGCCCGGCTAACCCAATAGCGGTGCATCGCCAGATCGGTTTCCGTAATCTTACTGAGATCCGCGCGCCGGCATGAATCTTCCAAGGTAGCCAAAAGGTTCGTTAGGTTACGGTCATCCTCCTCGGTCAATTGATCCATGCAAACATCCAGGCAGTGCCCTTCAATCTCCTTGCGCAACTTCGCGTATAACCTGAACTCAGTGTCGCTAGGCGGGGAACTTACACGCACGCCCCGATTGGGGCTGTAAACCAGCACACCCTCCTGCGAAAGCTGCAAAAGGGCATCCCGAACCGAACCGCGACTGACCCCGAACCGCTCGGCCAGCGGCTGCTCGCG
>JAPKEI010000121.1 GCA_028872685.1 Verrucomicrobiota bacterium
ATGCCACCCACGCGTTGGCCTGCAAATGGCCGTAAGTGAGGAAGGAAATATCGGACAAAAATTCCGGCATATGCAATTTAACCGAACCCATTACGCCGATGATCGCCGCTTTTACCAACCACAGTGCTGCGCTGAAAAACAGGAACATCACCGGCCAACGACAAGAGGCATTAATTTCCTCCGGCGCAGCTTCAGATGCAATGTTGTCTGTCGATTCGCTCATCAAAATTATTTCATTATTTCACCTGTGGCTTGCTTAGGCTTTTCACGTAAGCCATCAGTGCAGCGATGTCCTCATCGGTAATGGGCGGGGGCGGGGGCGGCATTGGCACCAATGCGCCTTTCACCACTTTGGCCATCGGCATTTTTACTGACTCAGCAAAATATTTCTCGTCCAGCTTTACCTTGACCACCTTGCCACCGAAACCCAGTGCCACTTCACGTTCGGCTCCCCAAAACTCACCCAGGAAAGTCGGCGCCTTCAACGCCAACCCCGCAGGCGCAGGTACTGCCGGATCAGTCTGATGGCAGGTGAAACAAATCTTGGTCATGAACAGCACCTTCCCTTTGGCGATGAGTGCTTTCTCATCAGCACGCACACTGACTGTTGCAAGTGCAGACACTAAAATAATAAGCGGTTTCCAGTTCATCAGTTTCCCTGACTCAAGCTGCGGACGTAAGCCATCAGCGCCTTTACTTCCTCTTCAGTCACAGGCGGCGGCGGCGGCATCGGGGTGAGAGCGCCTTTGAGTACGCGTAACCCGGAACCGGCAGCCGAAACGGATTCTGCAAAATATCCCGGCCCCATCACCACCCGCTCCAACGGCCCGCCCAAGCCTTTATGCACCAACCGTTCTTTGCCCCAAAAATCGCCGATGAATTTGGGGGCTCCCAGTGCCAACCCCGCAGGCGCAGGCACGGCCGGATCATTTTGGTGGCAGGTAAAACAAATCTTTGTGAGAAACAGAGTCTTGCCCTGAGCGATGAGGGCAGGGTCATTCAACTCCGATACATCCGCCAAAAAATCCGGATCCGGTATTTCAACCAATTTCATACCCGTCGGAGCTGCGGTGCGTCCGGCAACTTCCTTGGCGATATTTGTCGCGCCCAATTCCACCACGAGGGTCATCGCGTTTTGGATGGGGATGCGATAACGCTTGAGCGATTCGTCCACCACGCCAAAAGTATTCAGTGCTTTCTTATCCGCCATGCCCAACTCGGCCATCGTTGCCGCGCGTTTTTCATCGCGTTCAGTATTTGCTTGTGGCTGCACGGCTACGCTCCATTGGGCCACCACCCACACCGCAAGTACCACCGTCAGCGCCAAAGCCACCAACTCGTGCGCGGCCCAGCTAGGGCGCGTTGAATCGGTGGATTCAGATTGTGGCATTTCGTGGTTCATTAGTGTTGCTCCAGCGCCTCACTCATTCGCGGATCGCGTAGCGGGCAAACAGGATGATCAAACAAGTTGCGGATAAAAATCATTGCGAGAGTGCCACCGATGAGTAGCCAAGAACCTATATCTGCCAACGCGGGCGATGGACCGTCGGGATGGATTTCGGGCATCACATTAAACGTCATATCCATATAATGCATCAGCACCACCCAAACAAAAATGGGCACCATCAGTTTGTTAGTGAGCTTGCCATCGATACGCAACAGCGCGAGGAACGGAATCACAAAGTGACCCACGATGAGCGCCACGCCGACGTACATCCACGTGCCTTTTTCGCGCATCACATACCAGAACGTTTCCTCTGGAACCGCCGCATTCCAAATCAGGAAGTATTGCGAGAAATGGATGTACGCATAAAACACCGTGAACGCCAGCAGCATCGTGCCGAGATGGTAAAACTGCAGCTTGTGCAGTTGCGGCAGATGCCCACGCGCCTTGAGGATTCGGCCGATGATCCACGCGGTGGCAATGCTCACCCACACGCTGCCGGCGAAATAATACACGCCGTACATCGTGCTGAAAAATTGATGCTGGATACTCTTCATCCACAGGATACAACCGAGCGTGAGCGAGAAGGCAAAGAGCGCCACGCCGTAGCCCGCGTGAATGCGCATCATCCGCGTGCACATCACCTGTTGGTTGTCCTTCTCAAAGGGTAGACCCTGGAAATTGCGCGAGAAGCCGGCCATAAATTTCTCGAGGAAAACCAGTTTACCCTCAAAATCTGCCGTGCCGGATTTGTCCTGCTGTAAACTCCAGTAGCGCAGTCGATGCGTGAGCCAACCCCACAGCAAAAACAGAACCACCGAAGCCGTGTACCACATCGGTTTATTAAACAACGCGGCCTTCGCATGAAGCGCGTGGTCTTCGTGCGGATCCAAATGCATCCATGGATAAATATCCATCGCCAGAAAACCAATTGGGATAAACGCAATCCCCAGCCAAGGGAACAGCAAGCAGGAAAGATGCTCAAGGTAACGGCGGATCGGAGCGGACCAACCGGCATCGAAAAGATGATGCACCAACACGAGGAACAACGAGCCGAGCCCGATGCTTAGGAAAAACATAAACGCGGTAAGATACGAATAAGCAAATTGCTGCTTGTCGTCGATGAATCCGTAAATGCAAAGCACAAGGCCAAACACCACCGCGATTTGCGGAATACTGCGCCATTCGGTTCCCTGCCCTTGCGCGGGCGTGGCGACGCTTACGGTTTCAGTACTCATTATTCGGCCCCTCCCTTTTCAGCTTCAGGCGCTTTTTCTGGAATCAAAAACCTCGCGGGCACGTTGTCTTTTTTTGCATCGCCCAGACGACTCAGCTGTAGCGCGCGCACGTACGCGACGATGGCCCAGCGATCGGCGATGTCGATGTTCGAGGCGTAGCCCATCATTCCTGCTTCAGTTGGGGAAGATTTTTGGCCTTCGGAAATAATCTTGAAAAGCGCGCCATCGGAAAGCTTCAACGCCGTCTCGCCGTGCAAATCGCGGATGCCGCTAAACCCAAACTTGCCCACGATGCCATTGCCATCACCTTGCGCACCGTGGCAGGGAACGCACGAAATCCCAAACCGCTCGCGGCCACGTTCCACAAACGCCATCGTCACCGGCAGAGGAATGGACACAAAATTCGTCGCGCCATCGGCGATCGTGTAGCCTTTGTTCACCGCGTGATCGGTTTGGAAGGGATATACTTTTTTGCCACTTGCCGTCACCAACGGTTCACTACGTGCCACGGTGCCTTTCACCAATGGCTGCGAACTGAGGCCATTTTTGAAAAATGCGTTGGGCTCCATCGGCCGCAGTTTCGGCTGACGATCCATATCCGGAATCACCTCCAGCGGTGGTTTACGCGAAATGTCTCCACGGAAACCCGCCACTGCCACAACCATAAACGCACCCATTGCAATGCCAATCAGTACGTATCTCATTGGGCATCCTCCACCATTTCGATGTGTTGCGGATCGGTGCCTTCGAGCAGCGCGCGCGTGGTGGCTTCCTCGTAAGCGGGATCTTCGCATTCGATGACCACGAAAAATTTATCGTCCGTCACCGCCGCAAAACGGTCATTCGTCAAAAGCGGATGATGATGACGCGGCAGTCGGTTCAAAATAAACATACCGCCGAGTGACCCAAATGCGCCGAGCAGAATCGTCATTTCATACGCCACCGGGAACGCATAAAATCCACTGAACAACGGCTTACCGCCGACTACGATGTCGTAATCGACTTTGTTCATAAAATAAATCATCAACATCCCGGCCGTCAGCCCCGTGATGCCGCCGAAGAAAGTGAACCAACCGACCTTCGCATTATCCAATCCCATTGCGTCGTCCATCCCGTGCACTGGGAACGGCGTGTGCACGTCCCATTTTTCGTAGCCGGCGGCATGCACCTTCTCAGCCGCAGCCATAATATCAGCCGGCGTGTCGTACTCCGCGATGATGGCGTAGGGTTGGCTCACTAGTGCGCGCCCTCCTGTTTGGGTTTCGCGCCACCTAATTCATGATGCGGATCGGCCTGCGGCGTCACACCTTTTGCTTCACTGATGGCAATGGTCGGCAGGTAACGAATGAACAACAGGAACAAAGTCATAAACAATCCGAACGTGCCCACGAAGGTGAGGATATCCACCCGCGTGGGGCTGTAATATCCCCAGCTGGATGGCAGGTAATCGCGGTGCAACGAAGTGACTACGATCACAAAGCGCTCGAACCACATTCCGATGTTCACAAAAATGGAGACGATAAAAATAAACCAGGGTGACGTGCGGCACCACTGGAACCAGAATAGTTGCGGGCTGATTACATTGCAGGAAATCATTATCCAATACGCCCACCAATACGGGCCGAAGGCGCGGTTCTTAAAGGCGTATAACTCGTACGGATTGCCGCCATACCACGCAATGAAGAATTCCATTCCGTACGCGTAGCCGACGATGCTGCCGGTCGCGATGATGACTTTGCACATCAATTCCAAGTGACGGATGGTGATGATTTCTTCCAGCTTGAACAGCGCGCGCATCGGAATCATCAGTGTGAGCACCATTCCGAAACCAGAGAACACCGCGCCCGCCACGAAGTAGGGCGGGAAAATCGTCGTGTGCCAGCCGGGCACCTGCGACACAGCAAAGTCAAACGACACAATCGAGTGCACCGAAAGCACGAGCGGTGTACTCAGGCCCGCGAGCAAAAGGTACGCCTTTTCGTAGTTGCGCCAATGGCGGTTGCTGCCGGTCCAGCCCATCGCGAAGAAACCGTAGGTGAATTGTTTGAATCGGTTGATCATCCAATCCAAACCGGAATTGAGCTTCTTGCCTGCAATGCGCAGGCGGTCTCGGATGGTCGCAAGGTCGGGAATCAAGCCCATGTACCAAAAGAGCAGCGACACCGTAAAATAAGTCGACACCGCGAACACATCCCACAAAAGCGGCGAGCGGAATTGCGGCCAAATGCCATGAGCGTTGGGAATCGGGAACAGCCACCACGCCAGCCAAATGCGGCCCACGTGAATGCCGGGAAAAATTCCGGCGCAGATCACTGCAAAAATTGTCATCGCCTCCGCCGTACGGTTGATGGAGCACCGCCATTTTTGGCGCAACAAAAAGAGGATGGCGGAAATCAAAGTCCCCGCGTGGCCGATGCCAATCCAGAACACGAAGTTCACAATCGCCCAGCCCCACGCCACGGGATGGTTCAAGCCCCACACGCCCACTCCGGTGGTAATCAAATAACCGATGTAGCCGAAGCACATCAGCATCATCAGGAAACTCACCACGAACGCCACGTTCCACCACTTCGGCATTTTGCCTTCCACGATGCTGCACACTTGCTCGGTGATCCAACCCAGCGGACGGTTGTTGAGCACCAACGGCTGCCGCACCAATTCCTTGGGCGTATGCGTCTCAACGACTTGCACAGGTTGTCCGGCGGCGTCGCTCATTTAGTTGCCGGCCTTTCCGTGGCCCTCGTGTTCAGAATCTTCGGCGTGCCCTTCTTCCGGATGATACTCCGAAGTGCTAAACGGTTTCTCGTACGCGTCGGGCATCGCCGCGTTGGGGTTGCGAATCTTAGCGAGGTAAGTTGTGCGCGGGACATTGTCCAGAAAGCCGAGCACTTCGTAATTGCGCGGGTTGGCTTTCTCGGCCACGACGTCGTCTTGGTCGTTCAATAAATTTCCAAATGTAATCGCCTCGGCGGGGCAAGCCTGTTCGCAAGCGGTCTTTACTCCGTTGGTCGGCACTTGCACGTCGTCGCCGGATTTGGCTTTCACCTTCTGCGCGATCTTGGCCCCCTCGATGCGTTGCACACAGTACGTGCATTTTTCCATCACGCCGCGCATCCGCACGCTCACGTCGGGGTTCTTTGCGAGCTTTACCAAATCCCATTCATCATCGGGCCGATTGCTCTTTTCGCGGCTCTTCATCCAATCGAAGAACAACGACGGCTTGGTTATCGGCGAATCGTACAGCTTATCGAGCGGCCGTTTATTGTAATCAAAGAAATTGAAACGCCGAACTTTCCACGCGCAGTTATTGGAGCAATACCGCGTGCCCACGCAGCGATTGTAAGCCATCGTGTTCAGGCCTTCCTCGTCGTGCACGGTGGCGTTCACGGGGCAAACCGTCTCGCACGGCGCGCTCTCACAATGCTGACACATCATCGGCTGATTGATCACTTGCGGATCATCAATCCAAGTTTCCAAATGTTGCTCGTCGTCGCCCGCCGTGGCGTTGACGCTGGGGTCGTGATCCTTGCCGGTATAATAACGGTCGATGCGCAACCAGTGCATTTCGCGACCATTGCCCACTTGCTCCTTGCCGACGATGGGAATGTTGTTTTCGCTTTGACAGGCGATCACGCACGCGCTGCAGCCGGTGCAACTGCCGAGGTCCACCGACATTCCCCACTGATGCACATCGCTCTTGAGGCCCGGGCGTTCTTTATAAGGATGCTGATAAATTTTGCCTTCGTTGCGGGCGTGGGATTTTATGCCCATCTCGAGAGCGAAATTCGGCGTCTCTTTATACTTCGCCAACGTCGCCTCTCGAATGATCGACCGGCCTTCCATACTCCAATGCTCTTGCGTGCTGGAAAGGGAATGCGTTTTTCCAGTGGCCGTAAGTTTGCCGCCGATGGCGATGTTCGGGAAATCCGTGTCGCGCACTGTGTACGCGTTGAAGCCCACGCCTTCGCCCTTGAAATTCGCGATGCGGCCGTGCTTTTTTCCGTAGCCCAGCGGTAAACAAACCGTGTTGTCGGCCATCCCCGGCTGAATCCAAATGGGGCCTTCCACCGAACGACCATTCAATGTCAGCTTGGCCACTTGACCGTTGCTAAGCTTGAGCTCTTCGCCGGTCACACGGCTGATACTCATCACATTGTCCCAAGTAATTTTCGTGATGGGATCGGGCAATTCCTGACACCAACCATTGTTGGCAAACGCACCATCGCCAACGCTGTGGTCAGCGGTGAACACGACTTCGAGATTGTCTTTACTGATGGCCTCGCCCGAAGGCAATTTTCCGGCTGATTTACCGGGAAGTTCATTCTGTTTTCCGCCGGCACTATCGGCAAGAAAACCCCCGTGCAAAAAGTGACCCCAACTGGCGTCACCGCTTTCCAGTTTCAAGGTGCCCTGTACAATCTCGTGCGCTTCCTTTTTGAGTTGTTTGCCGGAGGAACCGATGCCGTATGCGAAGGCGGAAAGCACTTCGAGTTCCGAGAGGCCATCGAAGAGCGGCGCGATGAGCGGCTGCACCGGCACCAGCGTGCCATCGCTGGTGCGGGCATCGCTCCAGCTTTCAAGGTAATGCGCGCGGGGTGCGATAACACCTTTGCTGTCGCTGGATTCATCCTCGGCAAAATGGCTGAGGCGAAACTTTGTCAAGCCCTTGGCGGTCTTCGCCCAATCCAAATCCGCAGCGCCATCGTAGGCGGGATTGCAACCGAGGTTAATGATGCGCTCAAAGTTGCCAAGGTTATCCTTGAGATCCTGCAGGTTGCCGTGGACGGGGGGCGTGTCGCTCACGTGAATCTCCACCGTGTGACCAAGGTTGCCGAGTTTTTCGTTGATGAGATTCACCAACTCATGCACCGCCTGCGGCTGGCGATAACCGGCCATCACCAAACCTTTGCCGGCGTGCGCCTGCAAATCTTCCAAACATTTATCGAGCCAATCTTTGTTGGCCGACGCAGTCACAGTGCCCTTCACCGCGATGCCTAATTTATCTGCGAGATAGCCGGTAGCATTGGTCACCGCGCTGGCGTTCATACGCTGGCGGTGGTCGGCGTTGGCGCCGGTTTGGCCCATCAACGCTTCGGCCACATAAAGGCGACTCATGCGGCCTTCGTTTTTGGCCAGCTTACGGCCGCGCGCAAAGTCGCGCATATGGCGGCTGGAATCTTCTTCCGTGCCAATAAAATCGCAATCGAGCGACAGGATGATTGCCGCTTTATCGAGCTTCCAAAATGGCTTCACTGAAGCACCAAAAACAGCCGTGGCTGCGCGTTGATGCACCGCGTAATCCACCGCTTCGTGTACGTAAAACTTCGCGTT
>JAPKEI010000456.1 GCA_028872685.1 Verrucomicrobiota bacterium
TTGATGCGGCCGCTAAGGCGGTCAGTCCTGAGCAGTGGATTTGGGACGGGGTTCACCCACTGCCGCAGGGCCATGAACTAATCGCGCGCAACTGGCTGCAGCAAGTGAGTTCCTAAAGGGCTGAGGAACCGAAATGAAGAATTACATTCTTGTCTTATCATTGCTTGTGCTCGCTGTCTCACTCCATGGAGTCGCCTCGCGGCCCAACATCATTCTCGTATATGTGGATGACATGGGTTACGGCGATGCGTCCTGCCTGAATCCGCAGTCGAAATTCAAGACGCCGAATATCGACCGGTTGGCAAAGGAGGGCATGACCTTTACCGACGGGCATTGCTCAGATACCGTTTGCACTCCCTCTCGTTATGGTCTTCTTACCGGTCGCTACTCTTGGCGAACTACCTTAAAGCGCGGAGTCATGGGGGCAGAAGGTGCATGTCTTATTGCTGATGGTCGCATGACCTTGGCCTCTTTCTTGGGCGATAACGGTTATACGACGGCAATGGTTGGGAAGTGGCATTTGGGAATGGACTTTCCCGGCACGAAAGGTAATCGCGATTGGAAGCACCCCGTTAAAGACATGCCCTTGGACAAGGGGTTTGATTATTTTTGGGGGATTCCGGCATCCATGAATTATGGGGTTCTTGCTTGGTTCGAAGGGCGCCATGCCAAGGTGCCGCCTACCTTGTTCACATCGAAGAAACCCAGCAAGATTGCGATAGCGGATTACCGCATCATGCCGCCCTACAAAAAAACGCCAAAAGAGGCGCCGGTTCCGGAAGAATCAGGAGGCCGAAAAATGAGCCTCAAAGGCAAAGGTCTTGAAGTGGCGCCAGACTTTGTAGACATCGAGTGTTTGGACCGCTTCACCACGCAATCTCTGAAGTGGCTGGCTGGGCGTGCCGAAGCGGCGCGTAACGGTAAGCCTTTTTTCCTCTATTTGCCCTACACTTCTCCGCACAAGCCGGTGATTCCCTTGAAGAAATTCCGAGGTCAGGGCAAGGCGGGCGCTTATGGTGAATTCATGATCGAGACCGATTGGCATCTTGGGCGAATCATGAAATGGCTCGATGAAGAGAAGCTTGCGGATAACACGATGGTGGTTTTCACGAGTGACAATGGTCCGGAAAAAACATGGAGTAAGCGGATTGAATTATACAATCACCACAGCAACGACATCTACCGCGAGGGCAAACGCTCCATCTACGAAGGTGGTCACCGTGTGCCGTTCATCATACGCTGGCCGGCCAAGGTGAAGGCAAATGAAAAATGGAACCAGTCAGTATGCCAAACTGATCTACTGGCCACTTTCGCCGAGATGCTGGATAAACGCCTCTCCGACAATGCTGGTGAGGATAGTATCAGCTTTTATCCCGTGCTGCGCGGCGCAGTAGAAAACAGTTTTGCTGAGCGTGCAGCGATGGTGCACCACAGTTCGCAAGGCCGCTTTGCTGTCCGCCAAGGCAAATGGAAACTGGTGATGGAAGACAGTCGCCGCGCCAAGCGGGAGCTTTACAATCTTTCTTCAGATCCCGGCGAAACCAAAAACGTCATCGCTGAAAACCTCGCCATATCAAGACGCCTCACTGCGAAACTCACTTCCATGATCCGCAACGGCCGCAGCTCGCCCGGGCCTGCTCAGAAAAACGACACGCCTCTCTGGCGTGATTTGGTTTGGATGAACAAGTGATTCGATCATCTGACAAGTTCGCATGAAGAGCAGTCAATTCACCGAGATGAACTCGTTCATGCATATCAAGATCTTG
>JAPKEI010000122.1 GCA_028872685.1 Verrucomicrobiota bacterium
TCGGCGAGCTGATGCCACCTTCGTGCTGGTTTTGTTTGTAGAGGCGGAAAGGCGTATTGCCGGCGTGGGCCCAACTGGCGTCATAGGTCCAGTAGGATTTTGGATCCCACGGTTTGAGGTTACGGCCACGCGTACGCTCGAAGGGGCACGCACCGTTGTCAGCACAAAAGAGAAAAAGCGTATTATCCCACGCACCCTTAGTCTTAAGCTTGGCGATGATGCGGCCGATGTTTTCATCCATCACCTCCACCATTGCAGCAAACACCTCCATACGATCGGCCTCCCACTGGCGATCGACCGCGCTGAGGCTGTCCCACGCGGGGATGTGCGCGGGGCGTTTGCTGAGCGCAAACTTTTTTGGGATGAGGCCGCTCTTGAGCTGCTTCGCATAACGCGTGCTGCGCAGCGTATCCCATCCGCCGTCGTACGCGCCGTCCCATTTCTTCACGTCCGCCTCCGGCGCGTGCAACGGGTAATGCGGCGCGTTGAAGGCAACGTATAACAGAAACGGATCGTCTTTCGCCGTGACTTCATCCAAAAACTTCAGCGCGAAATCGCCCATCGCATGCGTGGTATAAAACGGTCGACCATTGAGCACCTTCGGCACCTCGTACTTTTCGCCATTGTAGCGAAACGACTCGTCGCCCGTAAAAAAATTACACGCGCCGGACAAATGCCCCCAGTAGCGCTGAAAGCCGAAGTCCGTCGGTTGTTGATTCAGGTGCCATTTGCCGACCATCGAGGTGGAATAACCAGCCTTGCCGAGCACCTCTGCGATGGTCGCTCCACGGCTCAGGCTCGCGCCACCGGCTTGGTCGCAGTACAGCCCGGTGAGCAGGCTTACTCGCGAGGAATGACATTTGGCTGTGTTATAAAACTGCGAGAACCGCAGCCCTTTGGCCGACAGCGCGTCGAGATTCGGCGTGCGAATTTCCGAGCCGTAACAGCCAATATCCGCAAAGCCTAGGTCATCGGCCATAATCAAAACAACATTCGGCCGCGGTGCCGCCGAAAGATTCAACGTCCAAAGCGCCATCAGCAAAAAAAGGATGCGTTTCACGCGAGAAGTCTTTGCGCATCGCGACGTGCAGGTCAAGCAACGGCAAATCCGAACAGGATTGCAGATGAGGCAGGAAACTGTTAGTTGTCCCGCTTTTATCGCATGTCAACTATGTCCAAAATTGTTTATACGAAAACCGACGAGGCTCCGGCATTGGCGACTCGCTCGCTATTGCCAATCCTGCAGGCGTTTACGAAGAGTTCAGGCATTGAGTTCGAGCTGAAGGATATCTCACTCGCCGGGCGCATTCTCGCCAATTTTCCCGAAGACCTAACGGAGGCGCAACGAGTGCCTGATGCGTTGGCGGAGTTGGGTGAATTGGCGACACAGCCAGAAGCCAATATTATCAAGCTGCCGAATATAAGTGCTTCGATTCCGCAGTTGGTGGCGGCGATTGAAGAATTGCAGGGGAATGGTTTTACTGTGCCGGATTTCCCGGCAGAACCGCAGTCGGACAAAGAGACGAACATCCGCGCGCGCTACGCGAAGGTGCTGGGCTCGGCGGTGAATCCGGTGTTACGCGAGGGCAATTCCGATCGGCGCGTAGCAGCGCCGGTTAAGGCGTATGCGCAAAAGCATCCGCATCCAATGGGCGCGTGGTCGGCCGATTCCAAAACGCATGTGGCGCACATGGACGGTGGCGATTTTTATGGCAGCGAGCAATCGCACGTGATGACCGCAGCCGGCGATGTGCGCATTGAGCTGGATGGCGGAGGTGAGACGACCGTGCTTAAGAATGGCATCAGTTTACTTGAAGGCGAAGTCATCGATGCCGCCGTGATGAGTGCAACTGCGTTGCGCGAATTCATGGCGCACGAGATTATCGAGGCCAAAAAACAGGGAGTGCTTTTTTCACTGCACTTGAAGGCGACGATGATGAAGGTTTCCGACCCTATTATTTTCGGTCATTGCGTGAGTGTTTTTTACGCGGACATTTTTGAGAAACACGCCGAGGCGCTGGGGTCCATCAGCGTGAACCCCAACAACGGCCTTGGCGATTTATCTACCAAGCTCGACGAACTTCCTGCCGAACAACAGGCCGTAATTCGGGCGGACATTGAGTTGCTCTATTCTGAGAAGCCTGCGCTGGCGATGGTGGATTCGGACCGCGGCATCACCAATCTCCATGTGCCGAGCGATGTAATTATCGATGCCTCCATGCCTGCGATGATCCGCACCTCCGGCCAGATGTGGGGTCCGGATGGCGAACCCTGCGACACCAAGGCCGTCATCCCCGATAGAAGCTACGCCGGTGTGTATCGCGAGACGATTGAGTTTTGCAAAACCAATGGCGCGTTCGATGTTCCCACCATGGGTAACGTTTCCAACGTTGGGCTCATGGCCAAGAAGGCCGAGGAATACGGATCGCACGATAAGACATTTGAAATCCCCCGTGCTGGCACCGTACGCGTACTTGATGGTGAGGGTAATACATTGCTCAGCCACGAGGTGGAGGCCGGAGATATTTGGCGCATGTGCCAAACGAAAGATGTGGCCATTCGCGACTGGGTGAAACTCGCCGTCACCCGCGCAAATGCCACCGGCGTCAAAACGATTTTCTGGCTGGATGAAAACCGCGCGCACGATCGCAACCTCATCGCCAAGGTGAACGAATACCTCCCCGCGCATAACGCCGACAGTCTCGACATCGAAATCCTGTCGCCCGTTGAAGCCACGCGCGTCACCTGCCAACGCTGCAAGGACGGCCTTGATTCCGTATCCGTCACCGGCAACGTGCTGCGCGATTACCTCACCGACCTCTTTCCCATCCTCGAACTCGGAACCAGTGCCAAGATGCTCTCCATCGTGCCCCTGCTCGCCGGCGGTGGTCTATTCGAAACCGGCGCGGGCGGTTCCGCGCCCAAACACGTGCAGCAATTCAACGCCGAAAACCATTTGCGCTGGGATTCCCTCGGCGAATTCCTCGCCATCGCCGTTTCGCTGGAAGATCTGGGCACCAAGATCAACAACGCCAAGGTCCTCGCCCTGTCCCGAACCTTGAACGAAGCCATCGGCAAATTTCTCGACGAAAACAAATCTCCCTCCCGCAAAGTTAACGAACTCGACAACCGCGGCAGCCATTTCTACCTCGCCCTCTACTGGGCCCAAGCCCTCGCTGCGCAAAACGATGACGTCGAACTGCAGTCGCAATTCTCCTCATTCGCTGAAACCCTCGCAAAGAATGAACACGTGATCGTGGCGAAATTAATCGCCGTCCAAGGCCCCTCCATGGATATCGCCGGCTACTACCAACCCGACGATGGGAAAGCAAACTCCGCCATGCGGCCCAGTGAACTCTTTAACGACGCGCTTGCCGCGCTGGTTTAAGACAGGCCTTCGCTTGGATGGAAATTATGGCCTTCTGCCATAAGGAAAAACTACCGGAGGAATTTGATCACTGTCGTTTCGGGGTAACGTCCTTCACCCAAGCCGTGTGCAGCATGCGTAAGCGGTCAACAAACTCGGGTTTCTCTTTCGCGTAGTTTTTAACCTCCGGCTTCGCATCGGCAAGATTGTGCAATGTCACTTGCGGCCGACCCGTGGTGCCGATCAATTTCCAATCGCCCTCACGAATCGCCCATTTATTACCCCACGCGAAATGCAGCGTTTTCCGAGGTAACTGCGCCTTGGCATCATGAATAATGGGATGGAGATTGAATCCATCGAGCTTGGGCGCTTTGGCAGGCTGCTTTACGCCGCACAAGGAAAGCACGGTGGGAAACCAATCCATCGCGGTAATGATTTGCCCGCGCACTGCTCCCTTGGGCAGCTTAGCCGGGTAGCTGATGATGGCCGGCACGCGCACCCCTCCCTCGAGGAAGCTGCCTTTTTGCCCGATCCATTTGCCGGTGGAGCCGCCACCACTGGCACCATAAAAATGACCCTTGGGATAGCCACTTTTGTGATTGTCCACGCGAATGCGGTTGCCGGTTTCCTCCGAGTGCCCGTTGTCACTCATGTAAATGACGATTGTGTTTTCCCGCAACCCGTGTTCTTCCAGTTTGTCGATCACTTGACCGATGTAGTAATCTGTGGTGGTCACGATCGCGCCGTAAGAGCGCCGTGCCGGATCTGTTACATCCTTATACAACCTCTCATGCTTCTTGAGCGCTTGCTCCGGGTAATGCGGAATATTAAAAGGCACATAGAGGAAGAAGGGCCGACCTTTGTTTTCGTCAATAAACTTCAGGGACCGCTGCACCATCAGTTCAGGAAAATATTTATCGGGCGCCTTCACCGGCGTGGTGCCTTCATAGAGATCATGAAAACCCGTGCCGTGCAGGAAGTAATGATTATAGTTGTCAATGAACCCGTCACGGATGCCAAAGAATTCATCGAAGCCCTGCTTCTTGGGTCCGTAATCGCGGTGCGCGCCCAAGTGCCATTTGCCGTATAAGGCCGTGCGGTACCCCGCCGGCTTCAACGCTTCGGCCAACGTCACTTCTTGTAACGCCATATTAATGCCCTTGGCCGAATTCATATCACCTTGGGTCCAGTGACGCACTCCCCCACGCTGGGGATGTCGACCGGTCAACAAGGCCGCGCGCGCCGGACAACACACCGTGTGCGCATAAGCTTGAGTAAACCGCACACCCGTTGCCGCCAGTTTGTCGATATTAGGCGTAATCAGATCCTTGGAGCCGTAACAATTGGCATCGATGGTTCCTTGATCATCAGTGAAGAGAATCACCACATTCGGGGATTTAGCCTGCAGTCCGTTAACACATAACAGAAAAAGAAGAGTAAAAATACGGTTCATGGGCAGCAGCATTTCCCAGAAAGTTTACAGGGTCAATCTTACTCGCTTGTTTAAGCAAAATTCGATCGTTAGGCTCAATCCACGCATGAAACATTTCCTTCTCGTCCTCTTTGCACTATTTGCGTTTTCCATTTCCGCAGCGGAGAAACCGAATCTGGTCCTGATCTTCATTGATGACATGGGCTATGGCGATATTGGCCCCTTCGGCTCAAAGCTCAACCGGACGCCAAACCTCGACCGCATGGCAAAGGAAGGCCGAAAACTCACGAGCTTTTATGCCGCGCCGGTTTGCTCGGCCTCGCGAGCGCAATTGATGACCGGCTGCTACGCGCCGCGCGTAGGAGTGCCCGGCGTTTTCTTTCCGGCCGGTCGTAACGGGCTTAACCCCAAGGAACACACGGTCGCCGATTACCTCAAGGAACTAGGCTACTCCACCATGTGTGTGGGCAAATGGCATTTGGGAGACCAACGTGAGTTCCTTCCCACGAGGCATGGTTTTGATGGCTACTTTGGCATCCCCTACTCCAATGACATGGGCCGTACCGCTACCGGCAATGGCAAGCGGGTTCATCCGTTAATGCGTGATGAAAAAGTGGCCGAGCTACTGGAAGACGAAGGTCAGCGTCGCGTCACCCGTGAATACACCGAGGAAGCGGTGAAATTTATTGAGACCAACGCCAAGGCAGACAAAAACTTTTTCCTCTACCTGCCTCACACTGCCATGCATGTGCCGCTCTTTCCGCATCCGGATTTTGTCGGCAAATCCAAGAATGGCACCTATGGCGACTGGGTGGAGGAAGTCGACTGGAGTGTGGGCCAGGTACTCAAAACTCTGGAGCGTTTGAAGATTGAAAAGGATACCTTAGTTCTCTTTACCAGCGACAACGGTCCGTGGGCTTCCAAGGGCAAGGCCGGCGGTGTATCGGGACCCTTGCGCGGCAGCAAGGGCTGCACCCTGGAAGGCGGTGTGCGCGAACCCACCATTGCCTGGTGGCCGGGCACCATTGCACCGGGCACAGAGTCTGCGGGCATCGCCGGCACCACGGACGTGCTCCCCACCTTTGTTTCACTCGCAGGCGGTAAAGTTAAAAAAAATATCAAGATTGATGGCGTGGATGTATCGAAGTGGATGATCGGTAAAACCGAAACGTCCCCGCGTAATACCTGGCATTATTTCCGCGGCACCCGACTGGAAGCGGTACGGCAGGGTCCATGGAAACTGGCCATAACCGGCCAATCTCTCGGAATGGGCATTCGGCAGCGAGATGCTGATCTGGCTAAAGGGGGTCGACTATACAATCTGGAAAAAGAAATCGGCGAGAAAACCAACCTAGCAACGGAGAACCCGACCATTGTCAAAAAACTGGAAGAAATGGCGGCTCAAATTTCCGAAGACATTGCCGCCAATAAACGACCAGCCGGCACAGTCCAAAATCCAGTAACGCTCTACCCCTCCACCGGTCGCAAGCGACCTACCAAAAAACCCGGGAAGCCCGCCAAACCGATCAACTGGGACAAGGCCAAACTGGGCGACACCTTCACCAGCGCATCACTACCCGATATTGCCGGCAAACCCTTCACCATTCAGGCGACTGTAGAGATTGAACCCGGCAAAAAAGCCAACGGCATCATCCTTGCCCATGGTGGCTCTGCGGTGGGTTACGCACTATATGCAAAGGATGGTAACCTTTTTTTTACCGTTCGCCTTGGCCAGAACGCCGTGCAAAAAATCGCGTTTGGTTCGCCGGAAGAAAAAATGGAGATCACCGCCAGCCTCACCAAGGAAAAACTCTCAATACAAGTTGGTGAGAAATCGGTTGAAGCCAAGTCGCATGGTCTTTTGAGCAGACACCCGCAGGAAGATATCTGCGTTGGTCATGACGACAAAAACCCGGTCGATGCTGAAGCTCCCTCTACCCGTATCAACGGTAAGTTGACGGACCTAAAGTTCAGCATTGGAAAATAAAAAGTCATCAACATTTTTTTAACTTTATGAAAACTATCCTACCTACCCTACTCGCTTTCCTGCTGTACCTCACTGCCGTCGGAGAACAAAGGAAACAACCTGACATTATCCTGATCATGGCCGATGACGCCGGTTATTCAGACTTCGGCTGCTATGGTGGTGAGATAGAGACGCCGGCACTGGATAAACTAGCAGCCAATGGACTTCGCTTTTCGCAGTTCTACAACACCGGACGCTGCTGCCCTTCCCGTGCGGCATTGTTAACCGGGGTTTATCAGCATCAGGCAGGCATGGGACACATGGCTCGCGACCGGGGCATTCCCAGTTACAGCGGCACCATCCTCCCGCATATTCCAACTCTCGCTGAGCGTCTCAAAAAGGGTGGTTATCGAACCACGATGACCGGCAAGTGGCATCTTGGAATCGAGCCAGCGCAGTCGCCCATCGCACGAGGCTTTGATCGTTTTTATGGCACGCGTAATTTCATTGATTCCTATTTCACCGTGCTGAAGCACTGCCCCGTGTTTCTAGACGATAAAGAAGTGCTTCCGGGTACCGAGAAGCCCGTGAACCATCTACATCCGGATCAGGAATGGTACACCACTGATGTGTTCACCGATTACGCCCTGCATTTCATGGATGAATCCTTCAAGGAACACGCCGACCAGCCACTTTTCCTGTACCTAGCCTACAACGCGCCGCATTTCCCGCTGCACGCGCGTGAGGAGGACACCAAGAAATACCGCGGCCGGTTCCGGGACGTGGGCTGGGACAAGCTTCGCCAAGAACGTTACAATCGTATGGTGAAACTAGGTTTGATCAAAAAAGAATGGGCACTTTCACCTTTGGATGCTCCCAAATGGGAAACCTACGATGCCAAGTTACGCGATGAACTGGATTTTAAGATGGCACTCTACGCAGCCATTATTGATCGCATGGACCAAAATATAGGTCGAGTGGTAAAAAAGCTTAAAGATGCCGGCCGGTTGGACAATGCCCTGATCCTGTTCATGGTCGATAATGGCGTACCCGGTACTGGCGTGCACGACTGGCGCGGGCTCTTCGCCAAGAGCGGAAAGCACCCTGAGACACGTGTGGACAATTACCCGGAGTGGGGTAGGCGTGGTGGCTGGTCCTCCAGTTCCGGCCGCGGCTGGGCCAACCTAAGCAATACCCCCTTT
>JAPKEI010000123.1 GCA_028872685.1 Verrucomicrobiota bacterium
TATAGTCTTAGTACTGATGTTCTTGGGCGTTTAGTGGAAGTTGTTTCAGGGAAAAAGCTGAGTGAGTTTTTTGCGGAACGTATTTTTAAGCCACTCAACATGAAAGACAGTTCGTTTCATGTGCTTAAAGATAAGCACTCACGTTTTACTGTTACTTACACTTGGGCTGCAGGTAAACGCAATGTATCAGATCATCCGAGTCGTAGTCGGTTTGTTCGTCCGGCCGTTTGGGAATCTGGCGGAGGTGGGTTGACCTCTAGTACGCGCGATTATCTGCGATTTTGCCAGATGCTGCTTAACGGAGGGCAACTAGGAAAGATCCGTCTACTTAAGGAATCTTCAGTTCAACAAATGAACCTGAGTGCCGAAGGAGTAAAAGGGATTACAATGGGATCGAACGCTGCTTTTGGTTTAGGTTTTAGGGTGCGCCTTAAGGGAGATCCCAAGGGGGCAGGTAAGGGTGCGTATAATTGGGGAGGATACGCTTCAACCACCTTTCAGATTGATCCGGCTAATAAGCTTATCCTGATTGGCATGACTCAAAAGGTGCCAACGGACAACGGGTTTGTGGAAGGATTCAAGCAAGCTGTATATCGCTCGATTATGAAGGATTAATCTGTCGGGTTTTACCTTTCAGGTTTGCGAAGATCATTACGATCGCTTACAATAAAGGTGATGGCATTCAATCGCCGGGATTTTTTCAGGATGGGTGGCTTGTCCCTTGGGGCAATCTCTCCTTTGGGGCTGTCGTTGCCTGAAGTCTTAGCCAATGAAAAGGCCAGTGGCGGCCGAAAGCAGATTAATGTCATCTTCATGTTTCTACAAGGTGGCGCGAGCCATCTCGACATGTATGATCTGAAGCCAGATGCACCGTCGGAAATCCGCGGCAAATACAATCCGGCCCGCACGAATATCCCCGGACTGCACCTGAGCGATCAATTGCCGAAGCTGGGCAAGTGCGCCGATAAATTTTCCCTGATCCGCTCTATGCAGTCCTTCTGCTCCAAGCACGGGGAAGGGGATGTGGACATTATGTGTGGCAGCCCGCGCGACAAGAACCTGCAGGCGCCGGGCATAGGTGCGGTGTTGAGCCGGCAACAAAAACAACAGGCGCCGGTTCCGCCCTTTGTGCATTTGGGGGACATGAAGCATCCGGCCCACAGCGCACCGGGCTACGGCGGATATCTGGGCCGCACCCATGATCCCTTTCTTATCAAGGACGATCCCAATGCAGCCAACTTTTCCGTGCCGACGTTTGATGCGGCCGAAGGGGTAGATGTCAGCCGGCTGTCCGGTCGCGCGCATCTGTTAAAATCGCTGGATCGATTTCAGGCGAACGCCGAGCAACAGCTGGGGTTTGCTCAAGAGCACAATGCCTTTACCGAACAGGCCTTGAGTTTGGCCACCTCCACCAAGGCTAAGCGGGCGTTTGATCTTTCGAACGAACCGGCCGCGCTGCGCGATACTTACGGGCGCAACAACGTGGGGCAGGGGATGTTGTTGGCTCGCCGACTGGTTGAGGCCGGTGTGCGGTTTGTTACCATTCAAGGCTACAAGGATACGGGCATTTACGCGTGGGATCATCACTGGGGGATTTTCCAGCACCTTGACCAACAACTACCGATCTACGACACAGCTTATTCAGCGCTGCTCAATGATCTGGATGACCGGGGGATGCTCGACACCACGCTGGTGATCACGGCTGGCGAATTCGGTCGCACCCCCAAGCTCAACCAGGACAAGCGCGGGCCGGGCCGCGATCACTGGGCCAGTTGTTTCAGCCTGACGATGGGTGGCGGTGGCATCCAGACCGGCCGGGTAATTGGGGCCAGCGACAAGCACGGCGCGGTGCCGGTTGATCGGCCCGTATCCATCGCCGACTTTGCGGCGACGGTCTATCACGTGCTCGGCCTCGATCCGACAGCCGAATTTGTCGCGCAAGGCCGCCAAATGCGCATGCTTCCCGAGGGCTCGGTGGTGCGGGAGTTGCTATAGCCTCTACAGCTTGAAGAGTTTTTTCGAGTTTTCGAAGAGCAGTTTTCGCTCAATCTTCTTGGTTTTGCTGATGCGTCTCACGGCGTCGATGGTGCGGCTGCCTTGGCAGCCGGGGCCGCGACCGATGGAGTCGGCGCAGTCGCTGCCGTAGAGGAGTTGGTTTTGATGGCGATCGAAAAATTCTTTGGTGTGCGCCTCGTCGCGGATGAGCGCATTCAAGCCCGAACCGGCAGAAAGATCGCCGAACATATTTTCGTAGTTGGAGAGCAACTTGTCGGTGATGCCGCCGGGGGTGACTTTACCTTGCGGGTAATTAATTTTTTGTATGTGCTTTTTGTCAATGTTACCCCACCACGCTTGCGCGTGGCCGATGAAATTAACCTTCGGGAATTTCTCCAGCGTCTTGTGAAAATTCTCGATTCCGAGGTTGTACGTGTTGTGCTGGAAATGCAGCAGCATCGGTACGGAAAATTCCTGCGCTACCTCGGCCACGGCCCACACAAATTTTGAATCGCACGCCACCTTGAATTTCTGCTCGCCAATAATCACCGCGTCGGCCTTGAGATATTTTTCCAACTCTTTTTGCATGTCCGGCAAATCCGTCACTTCATTGGCGCCAAACAAAAACTCCTTCGGATGCCGCTTCGCCATCGCTTGCACCGTTTCGTTGCCGCCAGTCTTGGCGGCGAGCCCGTTGCTTTTGCCGTTGTGGGTGGATGCACGATCCACCGGCTTGCCCGCTGGTAGCAAAATGGTCGTCGTCACCCCCATCGCCTGCTGATGCTTGAGCAGTTTTTCATCCGTGCGCCCGTGGTAATGCGTGTGCTGGTGAATATCAATAATCGCCTCGGCCACCTCCGCCGCAGGCGCCTCATTCAACAAAGTGCCCGTGGCCAGCGCAGCGGAAGTGGAAGCCAAAAATCGCCTGCGGGAAAGAGGGGTGCTCATGCGGTGAGTGTCGTTGAACACAAGCGGTTGGCAACGAGAAAATTAGAGAATGAATTTTTAAATCTTTTGGCTTTCGGCTTTTCACTTTTTGCTTATCCTCACCTTATGAAGTTGGTTGTCCTTTTTGTCTCCCTTGCGTTTGCGCTTTCCGCTGCTGAGCCGGTGCCGGATCCGAAGGAGTTGCCGCGCATTCCGTTTACGTCGGCAAAGGATGCGCGCAAAACGTTTACGGTTAAGGAGGGAATCGAATTACAATTGGCGGCGGCCGAGCCGTTGGTGGTGGATCCGGTGGCGATGTGTTTTGATGAGTTCGGGCGGTTGTTTGTGGTGGAGATGATTGGGTACTCGGAACGCCAACACGAAAAGCTAGGGCGCGTGCGGCGGTTGGTGGATACGAATGGCGATGGACGGTTTGATCAATCAACAATTTTCGCAAAGGGACTGGCATGGCCGACAGCATTGTTTTGCAGCAAGGGCGGGGTGTACGTGGGGGTGACGCCGGATTTGTTTTTTTTCAAGGATACCAATGGCGATGGCGTGGCAGACACGCAGAAAAAAATCTTCACCGGCTTCGGCAAAGCGCGGCTGAATGTGCAGGGGATTTTTAACAGCTTGCGTTGGGGGCTGGACAATCGCATCCACGGTGCTACCGCGCATAATGGTGGCGACATCACCCAGCCCGGTACTGACGGCAAGCCGGTGAGCCTGCGCGGTCGCGATTTTTCCTTCGACCCGCGTACGCGGGAATTCCGGGCGGAGAGCAGTACCGCGCAGCACGGAATGAGCTTCGACGATTTCGGACGCAAGTTTGTGTGCAGCAACAGCAGTCACATTCAGGCCATCCTGTATCATTCGCGCTACGCCGGCCGCAATCCGCACTACGCGCTGCCGAGTCAACGCGTGAGCATCGCCGCCGATGGCGCAGCGGCGCCGGTGTTTCGGCTAAGCCCCGACGAACCGTGGCGCATCGTCCGTACGCGCTGGCGTATCGCCAAGGCCGTGCGCGGGCCGGTGGAAGGCGGCGGTCGCGTGTCCGGTTATTTCACCGCCGCCACAGGCATCACCATTTATCGCGGCGATGCGTTAGGCAAAGCCTTTCGCGGGAACGCGTTCATTGCCGACGCTGGCAGCAATCTTATCCATCGCAAGTTGTTGCGTTACGACGGGGTGCAACCCATTGCCGTACGGCCCAAGGACGAGCAACAGCGCGAGTTCATTGCCTCGACGGATAACTGGTTCCGGCCCGTGCAATTCGCCAACGCGCCCGATGGCTGCCTTTACGTGGCCGATATGTACCGCGAAACCATCGAGCACCCGTGGTCCATTCCGTTGTCGATCAAGAAACATCTCGATTTGAACAGCGGAAACAATCGCGGGCGCATTTGGCGCATCGCGCCCAAGGGGTTCAAGTCACCCAAGCGCAAATTGCCCGGAGCAATGACGATCGAAGAACTAGTCGCCGTGCTGTCGAGCCCGAATGGCTGGACACGTGATACTGCGGCGCGATTGATTTACGAACGGCAGGACAAATCCATCGTCCCCGCGTTGGAAAAATTGCTCGCACATCCGTTTGAGCCCGCCAGCAGCGTTCACGCGCTTTGGGCACTGCGCGGCTTGGGCGCGTTGAAGCCCGTGCACATTTTGCGGGCTTTGAAAACCGGCGAAGCGCAGGTGCGCGTTCACGGGTTGATTTTAGCCGAGGGTTTTTTGGACAATAAAAAAGTTGCCACGGCTGTTTTGACGCAGTCGGATCACGAATCAGCGACGGTGCGTTTTCAGTTTGCGCTCACAGCCTCGCGCCTTCCAAATAGTGATGAAAAATTTCTGGCGTTGGCCTTTGCGCTCGGTCGCGCCAATGGCGATCGATGGAATGAAGCTGTGGTGATGAACGCGCTCACCGCCAAACCTGGCGATTTGTTTGTAGCGATGAACCTTGATCCCGGAACTTCTGCCTCGGCCAAGCTTGAGTTGCTCAAGCTCATTGGCCGGCGCAATCAGCCGCGCGAAGTGGGCAAGGCGATGCAGGTGATCGCTCGGCGGCCGCCCAACGCTGAAACTATTGCGTGGGTCAACGCGCTCGGTAAAGCGGCGGGGCCGTTACCCGCGCTGGAAAAGGAGGCACTGCGCTGGATGACGTTGCCGGTGGCTCAAAAATCCGATGCGGAGTTGATTCCAGCGATGCAATTGGTGGCGCGGCGCGGCTATGCCTCGGCTGGGCCGACCTTGGCGGGCGTGGCGCGCCAACGCAAATCGGACGCCCTTCGCGTGGCGGTGGTACGGACGTTGGCGCAGTTCCGCGAACCGAAAGTGGCGAATGATTTACTGGCTCTGTGGCCAAAGGGTCCAGAGGCATCGGGCCGCGTGCGCGCGGAGATTTTGGCGGCGCTAGTGACGCGGGCTGGACGGGTGGCGGCGTTGCTTGCGGCAATCGAAAATAATGGCGTGGCAAAGGGCGATATGCCGGCGGCAACGATCAATATTTTGCGTGAGCAAAAAGATGCGAAACTGCGTGCGCGGGCGGTGGCGATTTTTGGCGCACCGACCAAGTCCAAAACCCGCGCGCAAGTAGTGAAGGAGTTTTTGCCCGCGCTGGCGTTGAAAGGCGATGCGGCGAAGGGGAAAGTAATTTTCGCGGGACGCTGCGCGATCTGCCACCGGTACGGGAAAGAGGGCTTCGCGCTGGGGCCGGATTTGGTGACGATTAAAACGACAGGCCGCGAAAAGATTTTGACTAACTTCATTGACCCTAATCGCGAAGTGCTCGCCAGCTACGTGGCGTACAACATTGCCACCAAGGAAGGGGAAGAGATCGTGGGTCTACTCGGCGAGGAAACCACCACGCACGTGCGTATCAAACTTCCGCTCGGCCAGCAACGGCTCCTGCCGCGCGCGCAAGTGAAGGCTATGCGCAGCGTCGGGAAATCCATCATGCCCGAAGGCCTCGAAGCCGGCCTCACGAAACAGCAAATGGCCGACTTGCTGGAATTTATCACCACCGTGAAATAGTTGCGCGACAAAAGAACCACCGCGGCATTCGCGCCGCGATGGTGTGCGGAGGACCCAACCGCCCTCGTCTAATTAAGACCGGCCTAACAGAAAGCATTCCTTTCAGAACCTGTGTCTTCCGGCGCACTTCAAAAAGTACTCCGGGCAGGGTTACTGGTTTACCGGTCGGTACTGGAAACCCTTTTTCCCGTTGGGGGCCACGGTGGACAGGACTCGCACTCTCGCCCCTATATTATGACACAGCAACGCTCGTGCCATATAATATTAATATGCGTTATTGTTAATAACTTTTTAACTTCGCTACCGTTCGCCGCTTCATAGCTGAGGCTGCGGAGGACGGCGTTGAACCGATAGTGTTTCCGGAAAATATGTCTTACCGGCTATTGGCATTTGCGAAACCAATCGCAAGCCGATCTCAAGGTTGAGACCCGCCGTATGTGCACCGGCCCCCGTTGGATTCGCAGCCGCCGTCCGGAATCGAAAGGCGAACTGGCAAAGTCGACCGGTCGCGATCAGGACATCCGCACCGGGCGATTTTCGACGGAGGAGAAAAGTGAGTAGAAAATTATGGAGCCAGATACCCGACTTGAACGGGTGACCTGCAGGTTACAAAACTGCTGCTCTACCAACTGAGCTAATCTGGCCTGTGGTGGAGCTTAGTTTGTGAGGATGATTTTGTCGAGGGAGGTTTTGTTTGGTTGATGGAATCGGTCACCCTACCCCCATCATTCGCCGCTGAAGGCAGGTCACCCGTAGCGTTTCACCAACAACCGGCTGCGGGAGGCTTCGAGGGCCATGCGGAAGTCCTCGAAGTTGGCGTAGCGTTTCTCGGGGTCTTTGTGCATGGATCGTAGGATGGCGGCTTCGGTGTCTTTGCTGACGCTGCTGACAAGTTTGCGCGGGGGATGCAGGCGGGTCTTCACGTGCATCCACACGGTTTCTTCTACTGTGGGGGCATCGAAGGGCACCTGACCGGTGAGCGCGTGGTACAAGGTGGCACCGAGGGAATACATATCGGACCGGAAATCCTGCCTGCCAAGCGCCACACGTTCGGGGGCGATGTAAAATGGCGTGCCGACGAGGCCATCGGGGTTACGTCCTTCGTCGGTGCGGCGGGCGATGCCGAAGTCGGTGAGCTTGGGCTCGCCGTCGATGTTATAGAGAATGTTGTCGGGCTTGAGGTCGAGGTGCAGCATTCCCTTTTTGGCAACTAACTCGAGCGCGGAAGAAATTTTCACGCCCACGTCGAGCACATACAGCTCGTCCACGCGGCCGTGTTTTTGGATGAGGGCATCGAGGTCGCCACGGTCGGCGACTTCCATCACGAGAAATTTTTGGCCTTCGTCTTCGCCATAGTTATAAACCTGCACAATGTGGGTGTGATTCAGCGAGGCTTGGTAGCGCGCTTCGCGGAAAAATCCAGCCATCGCGTTGGAGTCCTGTGTGAACTCCGGCTTCATCAGTTTCACCGCCACATCGCGGTCGAGAATCTCATCGCGCGCGCGGAATACCGTTGCCATCCCGCCGGAGCCGATGACCGCCCGCAGCTCAAACTGCCGCAGCTTCACGGGTGTCATTACCGAGTGCCCGCAGTTTTTGCAGTTGGCATATTGAAACATGCCCGTGTCAGACGGGATGAACGTCTGCGTGTTGCAACGTTCGCACGGCACCATGCGCATGGCGCGTCTGGGTGGGGATGTGCTCATTTGGCTCATAGGCAAGAAGGTCTGACGTCCGCCGGTTGGGCCGGATTCATCTCCCATTGCTGGCCGGATTGTACCGATTTTATCGGGGGTTGCAATCGCAAACAAACCGAATTGCATTGCCAAGCACGTCATTTTTTGGTAACAAATAATCCGATTTATTGCGACCATCCAATGGCCGCATTTGCCATGAAAAACCTGACGCTTTGGATGCGCGGGCTGGGGCTGCTGCTCTTGCTGGCGGGAGTGGCGGACCTAACGGCCGCCGA
>JAPKEI010000457.1 GCA_028872685.1 Verrucomicrobiota bacterium
CAAACGTGAGAATGAAGGGCTGCGTAAACGCTTGGAAGGACGTAAGGAGCGCTAGTTTAATCTACTGACTTTGCCTTTTGAGGGAGAAGGTAAAACAGTTTGGGTAACCCGCCGGCCATTGATGCCGGCGGGATTTTCATGAACTCATACCTTGAATCCCATAGGCAACTCCGGCATTCTGTGGGCGTTCCATGAAACACCAATCTGTATTTTTTGTCCTTACTCGTGCCGTGGTCATTTTGACGGCGAGTTTGTTTTTCACAACGCAGGCTGGAGTGGCCTCCAAACCCAACATCATCGTCATCATGGCTGATGACCTTGGTTATGGCGATGTAGGTTGCTACGGTGCCAAGCCCAAGAACCTTAAGACACCGCACATTGATAAACTCGCGGCCAACGGTCTAAAATTTACCAGCGGCTATTGTTCTGCTTCCACCTGTACGCCCACCCGGTTTTCATTCCTGACCGGCAAATATGCCTTCCGCCAAAAGGGGACCGGCATCGCTCCTCCAAATAGCCCTGCTGTCATCCAGCCCGGTCCGGAGACGTTGCCTTCGCTTCTGAAAAAAGGTGGATATAAGACCGCGGTAATCGGCAAATGGCACCTCGGCTTGGGTGGCCCTGGTGGCCCCGATTGGAATGGTGAGCTCAAGCCTGGTCCACGCGAGATTGGGTTCGATTACAATTTCCTTTTACCTACCACCAATGATCGTGTGCCACAGGTATACGTGGAAAATCATCGCGTAAAGAATCTCGATCCAAAGGATCCACTGTGGGTGGGTAGCAAGAAGCCGAGCCCGGATCATCCCACCGGCAAAACGCATCGGAGCACGCTGAAAATGGATTGGAGCCATGGTCACAATTCCACCATCCATAACGGCATCAGCCGTATCGGCTTTTATACCGGTGGTCATAAAGCTCGTTTCCGTGATGAAGATCTGGCTGATGAGTGGGTGAAACAATCTAATATATGGATTGAGGCCAATAAGGATAACCCCTTCTTTCTATTCTTTTCTTCACATGACCTGCACGTGCCGCGCATTCCGCACGAGCGGTTCCGCGGCAAATCAGGCTTGAGCTACCGGGGGGACGTGATCGTGCAACTTGACTGGTGTGTGGGTGAACTGGTCAAGACGCTGGACCGGCTGAAGCTATCTAAAAACACCCTGATTGTTTTCTGTTCAGACAATGGTCCGGTTGGGGATGACGGCTACAAGGATTTTGCTCTGGAGAAGATGGGCGATCATCAGCCCAATGGTCCCTTTAGTGGCGGCAAATACAGTGTGCTTGAGGGTGGCACCCGCACGCCCTTCATCACCTATTGGCCCGGTCGCATCAAAAAGGGCGTGTCCAAGGAAATGGTCTGCACCATTGATCTGGCCGCTAGCTTTTCAGCGCTCGCCGGAGTGAATCTACCCGAGGCCGCAGTGCCTGACAGCTTCAATGTGCTGGGCGCTCTACTAGGAGAAAAGGGTGCTAAGGGCCGTGACCATCTCGTGCAGCAGGATAACGGCCGCGGGGGCAACTACGGCTACCGTGAGGGTAACTGGAAACTCCAGCGCCATGATGCCAAACGTAAACGCAACGTCAACGTCACCGAAAAACTCGCCAATAGCCCCGCTCCGCGCTTCGCGCTCTTTGACTTGAGCGAGGACGTCGTAGAAAAGAAGAACGTCGCTGAGCAAAACCCCGAAACCTTCGAGCGCATGAAAAAAGAACTTCAACACATTATCGA
>JAPKEI010000124.1 GCA_028872685.1 Verrucomicrobiota bacterium
GTCCACGGCCTTGTCACATTTGTTGAACCGGCGCCAATTTTCAAAATTCTCTTCCGCAGAGGGGTATGCACGAGCGGTTATACTACCACCTTTCCACTTGATCGTGCTGTCTTTTGTTCCATGAATATGCAACACGCTCAACGGGTTCTTCGGTTGCTTTGGCCAATTTTTGAAACCTACCCCGGCAAAAGGAACAATTGCGGCAATCAGATCTGCATGATCCTGTGCCATCCGATAGCTCATAAAACCGCCATTGGATAAACCCGTCACATATACCTTGTTCTTATCAATGCTGTATTTTTTCTGCGCCCAGAGGATCAGGTTGCGCAGATAGGCTGAATCGTCATATTTATTCCTAAAGTCACAACAGGCATTGGTCGCATTCCAACTACGATCTAACCCGCTGGGAAAGCAGTAAAGAAACCCGTGCTTCTCGGCCAAATCCCCCAGCGGAAAGAATCTTTTATGCCCTGGGCCGCTTGATCCGAAGCCGTGCAGTGACAGAATGAAGGGATACTTTTTCTTGGGATCGTAATTCTTGGGCGTGATGATTTTGTAATTGCGCGTATTCTTCCAAGCTGCCGCAGCGGGCTTGGGTTTTTCTGCCGCCTTCAAAGAAAATGAGGCAATAATTAACAGGGCGATAAGGATGTGTTTCATAATTGGGTTTAGGTGAAATACGGTCATTCGCGGATGAAGGTTACATTGCCCGCGAATTTAATTCATATGCAGCACGGCCTTGATCACCCCTGTTTCCGGCTTGAGCCAGTTGGGAAATTCACCGATGAAATCGTCGTAGCTGGCCTGATGCGAAAGCCACGGGTCGGTGTCAATGATGCCGTCCTCAATAAGTTTGGTGATGCGTTTAAAATCCGTCGGCAAGGCATTGCGGCTTGCTTTGATCGTCAGCTCGGGCCGGTGAATGGCGATGTGTTTGAAACTCAATTCCTCGGTGGTAATTCCCACAAACAACACCTGCCCCGTGAACGCACAAAACTGAAACGCGTTGGACATTGAAATGTGACTTCCGGTGGCATCGATGACTGTGATTGGCAGCTCGCCACCATTCGCTTCGCGCAGGCGATCGACTTCCGTGCCATCGTTTTTGAAAACCACAGTATGATCCACCCCGAGTGTTTCCTTACAGAACTGCAACCGCGCCTCGTTCATGTCCATCACGGTAATTTCCGTTTTGGCTACTTTTAAAAACTCAATCACCGCCATCCCAATCGGCCCCGCACCAATCACCAAAACCTTGTCGCCCTCGCCGGGCCGCGCGCGGTTCACGCAGTTGCACCCAATCGCCAACGTCTCCACCAAAGCCAACTGCTCCATCGTCAATTTTTCTGACGGGTGCAACTTGCGTGCCGGCAAAACAAATCGCTCGCACATCCCGCCATCCTTATGCACGCCAATCACCTCCAACGACTCGCAACAATTCGTGGCCCCCTTGCAACAGGCAAAACATTCCCCGCAGTTCATATAAGGCTCAACCGAACATCGATCGCCCACCTTCACATTCTCAACCCCATCGCCCATCGCCAACACCGTCACCCCCAGCTCATGCCCGGGGATCACCGGATAAGTATAAAACGGCATCTTCCCGAGATACCCCGCCACATCCGTCCCACAAATTCCAACACGGGACACCTCCACCAAAGCCTCGCCCGCGCGGGGTTGGTTTGGCTCATCGATGTTTGCAGTGGTAAAATGCTCCGGATTTTCAAGAATGATTGCTTTCATGAGTTTCTAATTATTCTCCGGCAACCCCTCAATGTGGCCGATGTCTTTGATCGGTTCAATGATGGCCAGCACTTCAGCGAGAAGTTCTTCATCCATCGGGGCCGCCGCCCATTTTGCCCAGTTACGGACGTTGTCGGGGTTAGCGCTACCGGCGATGGTGGTGGTGATTTCTTCGTTAGCCACGCAGAATTGGACGGCGAGTTGTGCGATGTCCACGCCCTTGCTGGCACAGTGGTCGGCGGCTTGTTTGCAGGCAGCGCGGACTTCCTCGGGCTCTTGATGCCAATCGGGCAAAGCTGCATTGGTGAGCAGCCGCGCGCAAAAAGGGCCGGCGTTCATAATGCCCACGTTTTTTTCTTTAAGATAATCAAAATGATCGGCGAAGCACGTGTTTTGCAAATGATAATTATTGTACGAGAGCACGACGTCCACATCGATTTGATCGAGGATAAACGGGAAAATTTTCATGGGATACCCGGAGAAACCAATGTAGCGCACCTTACCGGCATCGCGGATTTTTTGGATTGCAGGAAGCGTCTCATCAACGATCTGTTGCATGTCCACAAACTCAATGTCGTGGCAAAGAATGATGTCGAGATGATCCACTCCCATACGGTGAAGACTGACATCGATGCTTTCCGCCACACGCTTAGCGGAGAAATCAAAGTGCGCTGAATCGTACCGGCCGAGCTTGCTGCCAAGGATGAATTCCTCCCGCGGCAAATCGCGCAACACCTGCCCCAGCAATACCTCGCTCATGCCGCGACCGTAAAAGGGCGAGGTGTCAATGAAGTTCATCCCCAATTCCAACGCTACGTGACAGGACTGCAATGCCTCCTCAATGGTCACCCGCCGAAACTCCTGCCCCAACGACGACGCTCCATACGAGATGACCGGAAGTTCTAGATCCGTGTTGCCCAGCTTCCGGCGTTTCATGTCAGGCGAGGTGTTTGTTAAAAGCGTCGATCGTGGTCTTGGCCGCGGCATCGGAATCTGGCCACGGGAAGGCCTCGGCTGAGGCGTACTTGTCGTAGCCGGTTTCTTTCAAAGCAGCAGCGATTGGCGCGTAGTCCATGTGAGCGCATCCGGCAGGGCGCCGGTTGCTGTCCACGAAATGTACGTGGCCGATGTGTTTGCCATAAGTGCGCAACGCTTCGGAGATGTTGGTTTCCTCAATGTTCATGTGGAACAAGTCGGCAAGGATGACGACGTTGTCCGTGTCGAGCGTGCCGAGGAATTCCACGGTGTCCTCGGCGCGGTTGAGGAGATTGCTCTCGTAACGGTTGAGCGGTTCGTAGATCAATGGCACGCCCGCCGCCTTGGCGTGTTCACCCAGTTCATTCAATGCATCACGCAGAAAATCGTGCGCCTGTTTCTTGCTCACATCACCTTCAAAACGGCCTTGCATGGAGCCGATGATGGCGGGCGCACTGAGTTGCGCTCCGGCGTCGATGATAGCCCGGATGAAATTTTTTGCGTTGTCGCGCGAGGCGGCGTCCGGCTGGCAGAGATGCCATTTGTGGATGACCCAACCGCCACCCGTACCCACGGCGGCAACTTTCAGATTGTGTTGCGCGGTGAGCCCGCGAAGTTCATCGACGGGAATGGCATCGGCGTTGGGCGCGAACACCTCGACGGCATCATAGCCCAACTCAGCGGCTTTAGCGCAGCCGGCGGCGAGATCGTGCCAGAAAATGAACGGGCCGCCTTCGGCTTCCTTGACGAGTGAAATGGTGACTGCGGATTTTATCATGCGACAAACAACCGCTTGAAGTGGCGGTCATAAAGATTTTCGGTTACGTTTTTACCGACAACTTCAGCGTTGGCTTTCAGTAAATCGGTGTAGCGCGCGCCTTCTTTAGCGGCGAGCTTGAAGGCAATATGCAGTAACTGGCGGAAGTGTTGGTTGAACTCCGGATGCTCCTGCACGTGCCGCAGCGCGTTGGCGTATTGGTCGCCGCTCCAATCGTTGACCTCATCAACGGCGGGGAGTTTGGCGGAATCGATGTCAATTACCGAGGCGTATGGCTCGCACATCGCATCCACATTCTCCAGCGCCTTGGCATAAATTTCCTTGGACAACGCGAGGCCTTCGCCGCCGGCTTCGGCGAGGCCGATGAGTTCCTCGAGCCAAGTGGTGCCGGCGGTTTTTACATGCACACCGGCGCCGGTGCGGCGGATGGCGTTGCCAATGATGGGGTAAATCGAAAACTTATCGCTGCCGCTGTGCACACTGAGTTTGAGGTTTTCGGGCAGGCCGTACTTCGCAATCGCATGTGCGATGACGGCGAGGTCGTCGTTGAATTCCTTCTCAAACTGCGCGAGGTCGCCCACGTAATCGACGCCTTTATTAAAGCGGCCGGTAAACTTCGGCGCGATGGTTTGCAGCTGCACGCCTTCGTCGGCCAGCGCGGCGAGGATGATTAACAGCTCCGGCGGTGTCTGCGGCGCATCGGTTTCGTCCATCGAAACCTCAGCGATGAATTCATCCTTCTTCGATTCGATGTGTCGGTAAATCTTCGCCGCCTCGGCCACGGCGCTGAGATATTTGCCGGCGACTTCCTCCACGTATTCGCGCGTGATTTCAATCGGCTCGTCGATACCCTCGATGCTCACGCTGCCAACCAGCTCGGGGTGTTTCTCCACAAACGTCTCCACTGCGTCGCCTTCGGGCGCTTGACCGATGGAATCCGCCACGTCGATGGTGAAAAAATCGGAGCAGTCGAGATACTTGTCGACCGTGTCCATATTGATGTGGTCGGCATCCACGTGCCAACCCCGCTCCCAGCCCAACGCCTCCACGGCGGCTTGGGCGGAGTCGAAAACGCTTTGGGGTTCGGAACCGATAAAGCTGTGTTCGCGATTTGATTTATTCCAAACGGGAATCACATCGATGCCATTTTCCGCGAGTTTCACGCAGGCTTGTAATTGCGCTTTTGCCTGATGGGCAAAGCGATCGCCCACACCAATTGTGTATTTTTCAAGAGTCAACATACAGAAGAACAAGCAAACTAGCGGAAGACGGAATACAGCGCGAACATTATTTTATTTGCTCTTCTTTTTTTCTTCAACTAACCACTCAAGCTTGAAGCGCGAGAAGGTAATCCTCTCGTACGCGCTCTTTTCGCCGCGTTCATATAATATTCCGATGGAATCATCGGGCAACACGGCGAGGTTTGAGTACGCAGCGGGGCCGGCATTCAGCAGGCGGTTGACCGGCCACGTTTTGCCTTCGTCGCGGCTGAGCCGCACGGTCATCTTAATTCGCGACTTGCTGGCGGGGTTTGAGAAGAGGAGAAGGTTTTGATTGTAGCTAATGAGGCTGGCTTGGCACACGGGCTCGATGAGCACGGGGTCGTCGATGGAATGCCCCCACGTTTCGCCGCCGTCTCTGCTAGTGGCAGCCGCGCGGCGATTGTTGCCGCGGTAGCTTCGCATATTCATCATCAACCGCCCGTCGCTCAGTTCCACCACAGCGCATTCGTTCATACCGGGATCAGTGGGCTGGCCGATTCTCCATGTTTTGCCGTGGTCATCGGAGTAGAGGCTGTGGGAATGGCCGTTCGTGTTGTAAGTATTACGACCGCCACGCCGGTGATCGCAGGGCATCACAAGGCGGCCGGCGTGTTTACCGCGAGTGAGCTGGATGCCGTTGCCCGGCCCGGTGGCCACCCACGTCCAATTAGGTTGGGTAGCCACGTTGGAAATGTCTTTTGGCTTGGACCACGTTTGGCCGTCATCTTTGCTGTGAGTGATGAAAACTTTTTTGTTGTCGCGGCACAAGCTCATCCAAATGAAACCAGTGGATTGATCGACCACGGGACACGGATTGCCGATGGTGACTTTCGCGCCCCCGCCTTCTTCGTGCACGATGGATTGCGGGCTCCACGTTTTGCCGGAATCGGAAGAGCGCTTCACAAGCAAATCCAAATCGCCGTGATCGCCGCGGCCGGTTTTGCGACCTTCGCAAAAGGCAAGCAGCGTGCCCTTTTTTGTCACAATGAGGGCAGGTATTCGGTACGTGTGATATCCATCCTTACCGCTAACGAACACCGGCGTTTGAACCAACCCGGCGGCTGGCGAAGAAATGACAATCAAGAGCAACGCGAGCAACTGTTTCATACCGCGATTTAACCATTGCCGCAACAAAGTGGAAGCTTAAAGGCCCGTGTCGCCCTTGCGGCGGAGCAAACCGGAGCGGTTGCGCGAGTTCAGCTCCACCTTCGGCGTGTCGGCCACATGCACCCACACGTGCACGTGCGGTGCGCCGCGCCAATGCCAGACAAAGGCGGGGCCCTCGAGACGCCAGTTATCCCAAATGCCATCTCGACCAAGGTCGTCGCGCTGGTAAAACGTGAGGTGGCATTTGTCGAGCCCGCCGTTTTTCTTGAGAGCGGCGACGGCCTCGTCCTGGTCGCTTTGGCGAAAGGGCTCGAGGAGGAGGCGCAGGATTTTTTGCAAGTGCTCCTTTTGGTCCCGCGCCATATTGGCCACGGGCGCACCCGTGAATTCACCCTTCGGCCCGCGGAAGGCAATCTCTCCTTCATCAGGCGCTTCCTTCACCAACGCCTGTTTTCGCAGCGACCCATCAAGCATTCCATGAAGTTTGTTGGCCTCCAGCGCTTGATGCCAAAAAATGTTGTCGGGATGTGCGGCCTTTTCAAAGTAGCCGCTGGAGCCTTCGTCGCCGTACATGATGGGACCGGCAAAGGCAACATGGTCGGCGGAGTCGCCATCGCAACGCAACGTGCCGTGCCGGCCGCTTTGCACAAACTCAAACTTGCCCGAGCCCGGCTTGCCAAATATCGCAATCGCCTGACGCTTGCCCCAGCCTTTCATGTCGTGCTGCAGTTGCTGGTCGAATCGCTCGACCCAATTCGGATTGAGCAACCCCTCCCAAATGGCGCGGATGAGGTCCTGCTGATCGCTCGTGAAAAACGCACTGCGAATCAGCGGCTTGGTGATGAGCCAGTTGTTCGAGATATGTTTGCGCAATAGACCATTGTGGTTTTTATAATCCCAAGGAAAACAAACCGCCTTGCGTTGCTTGGCGTCAAATGTGTCGTACAGCGTTTTCACCAGTGATTCCGAAGTCGCCTTGCGAGCGGCGAGTGCCGGCAACGCCGTGCCCGCCAGCGCGGCAGTGCCGGTGGCTTGCAAAAAATCACGCCGATTGATTTGCGATTGGTTTTTCATCATACGCTGAACTTTCAATAATCTCTTGGCCTCTTTGTAACCCGGGGCGCGGTGACCGGTGCCTTGGCCCCGTTTGTCGTTGACGGTGAAACCATAGCAACTGGCGGTGACGCGAGCGAGAGAAACCATCTGCCGCCAGCGGAAAGCCGCCCGAGTAGTCGCAAATTCCTCATTGGCGGTGCGGTAATATTTCTCCGCATGCAAACGGCCGTCTTCGCTGGTGCCATACTGGATCAGCAAATCCAGCAGCGCGCGCTGCGGATGGCCAAGAGCGCCGTAGCGATGGGTCAGCGCACAGGCGCGGAGTTGGCTGTTCTCGCGAATGGCGCCATCCAATTCGGCGAACAGCACCTTGGGCGTCGTGGCATTGACGCGCTCGAGCTGCACCGTTTCGGGGAAGGGCTTGGGCTTGTGACCGTCTTTGCTCCGGCTTTGGGCGACGTTGCCAGCGGCGAGATGAGTCCGGCCATCGCGTGGCGGTGACTGCTTACGCGGGCGATGTTGCGCCACGCGTTGACCATATCACTGGCGTGCACACCCGCTGAATCGCCGTGGGTGCGACGTCCATAATAGTTACCTTCCCAAACTTCAACCTGCCGCAGGATGAGTTGGTTTGCCGCAAGCGAAATGTCCTCACCCACGTGCTCGGGCAGGATACCCTCCGCCAACGCCGCGGCGGCGGCCTCGCTGGCTTGAGGGCCGTTGAGTGCCAGCAGATTGAGTGCGAATTTTTATACCCATGCGTCATCGGCCTTGCGTTTACCAACAGGGCGGCTGAGTAATTTATACTTTTCGTGTGGAGTGGTTGCCAAAAGTGTGCGCCCTAAACGAAATCACGCCACTAAAAAGTTTGGGTTTGAGAGGTTCGATTTTC